>DAOQAK010000053.1 GCA_035353855.1 Bacteroidales bacterium
AAGAACAGTCATGTAATCAATTGAAAATGTTCTAACTAAGACGCAACGCTAGTGAAAATATATTTGAAAATATATCGCCGCCTACCTGCCACGCCTGCATGCTTCGCAGCAATGCGGGCAAGGCAAGCGGGGCTTAGATTTATTTTGTAGTTTCTATTTATAAACATTTCGTCCCTATCGGGACTTAAATATTTTTCTCTGGGAACCTCTGTGAATCCTCAGTGTAACTCTGAGTAACATTTATTTTGAAGTTTTCATTATCACTTTTAATATCTGCTCACCTACTCCAATGCGGTAACCTTCAGAATAGAAAAACATTTTTCCCGATTTGTCAACATAAATTACAACCGGATATTTATTTACCAACGAACATCCTTTTTGATTCTCAATTTTCATAAAGAAATCATCCGTTTTATTATCGGCAATATAAATGCTTTGTTTCGGAAGCCCAGTAAACATTGAAGGGTTAAAAGTTGTTTTGCTTTTCGAGGGAATAACAAACAAAACAGCACCATTCCATTTTTCAAATGTTCCCTTTACCTCAGCAATATCAACCATTACATGCGTTGAAGGTTCTTTATCAGGATCGATAAAAACAATTACAGCTCCTTTATTTTTTGCAAGGTCTGATAATTTATATTTCTTATCCGTTGAAAAATCGTTCAGCATAATATTGACTGTATCAATTGTTCCATGCGGCGGACACAATGATTCACAAAATAAATTACTTTCGCTTAAGTAAAGGCAGTGAAGTCAATTTGGAAATAGTTTCTGCAGTTGCATCACCTTCTTTGCTGAATGCCCAAACAAATAAATATTTTAAAGTATGCTTCTTTTGAATTTTATTTATGGCATCTATTAAAAGTTTTTTTGTTATTCCTTTTCTACGGTATTCTTCGAGCACCAATGCAGAACAAAGATACAACGCTTCATATACTGTATTCATAGGTGTTTGATTGAACAATTCTTTTTCCGAAATTTTATGTTCAAGAAATTTATTCATCAGTTCAATTGTAGTGGGTATAAGCAAAACCCATGCTACCGGGCCATTACCATCATCAAATTCAGAAATAGTTGCAGGATGTATTTTCTTTAAACGCTTAATAACATTTTCATCAACATCAAGCTGCTCGGGGTCGTTCTTAACATGAAAAACTTCCTCTGCAAGTTTTATCATTCGCTCGAGATTAGTTAAAGACATAATATTTTTTTTCTTTTCTCGCAGATTTCGCAGATAATTCTCAACGTTAATCTGGGTTTCCTTCTTCGTCCATTAACGAGAAATTTTACTCAATAATCTTATACTTACTCTTCGCAACCTGTATCGAACAAAAATTAAAATGCCACCACTCGCTTTCCACATTAAAAAAGCCTGCATGGCACATTACCTTGCGCAATAATTTTCTGTTTTCAATTTGTTGCTGAGTAAGTTTTCCTTGTTTTAATAACGCTGCTTCATCAGCAGTACCGGATGTAATATCCATACAATCAAACGGGGTTCCCATATCAAGTACTTTGCCATTATCATCAAGAATACCAATATCAACAGCACAACCATAATTATGTATAGAGCCCATTGCAGGATTCGACAAATAATTTATTTTTTGCGAATTAGAAACACCGGAAGAATCCCACATGAATTGCTGCACATTAAGCGGACGGGCAGCATCATAAATAATTAACCGATAATCTTTTTTTAAATCATTTAAATATTTCTGTGCTTTTACCAAACTTTCGGCAACTTCTTTTTGCAAATAGGCTTTATCAAAATCGCCGTAAACATCGCGTTTCATAAAGTTGTCAAGTGTTGAGTATTTTATTTCAACAACAATACTTGTATCTATGCTGTGAATATCAACCAAACCCATACTGCGCATTTTTTCTTCAATCTTACTTATTGGTTTTTCTTTAACTACAACTTTTTTCAGCGAATCATTATCATTAATTTTATTCGAAGTATCCTGATTATTGCAAGAAAAAAATATTAAGAAAAAAATATATGTGAGGTATTTTAAATGGTTGAGCATTGTTGGATGTTTGACTTTAGACGTTAGATGTTGGGCGTTTGGCGTTTGATGTTTATTAATTTTATTTAGCGTTACATTTACTTTATCATAGAACACGAATGGCACTAATTATACGGATTTTCACAGATAATAAATTTGTTATTCTCCGCCGTGGCGGAGTCATTGATTGTCATTCATAGTCATCAATTGTCATTTATGGTTATTGATTGTAGTTTAAAATTGCGAATTGAACAGATTTCATTTTCCTAAAACAAACTTATTTACTTGTCATCTTGTCTACTTATTAACTTGTCTACTTCTCAACCACATTAGCATTCATCTTCAATTCCACTTTAGAATTTTTAGCATTGGAATAAACGGTAATCGTTTCTGATTTTATTCCCAGTTCATCGTGGCTATCGAATAAAATATTTATTTGTTGTGATTCGCCGGGAAGTATGGGATCTTTCGGAAAATCGGAAACAGTGCATCCGCAACTGGTTTCAACACCTGCAATAATTAAACTTGCTTCGCCTGTATTCCTGAAGACAAATGAATATACTTTCTTTTCGCCTTTTGTAACAGTTCCGAAATCATACGAATTATTTACAAATTTTATTTCAGGTAAAATATTTTTCTTTTCAACAGAATCTTTCGATTCATACATAATGATTTGTATCTTTCTTTCTAAAGCTGCAGCCCTGCTGTATATCGAGTTTCGCTCATCATTCGGATTATCGCTCACAAATTTATTCGACTGTAATTCACCAACAGGTTCTTCGTGAATGATAAGTTTTCCGCCATCTGCAGAAGTTCCGTTAAGGTATTTCAGAAATATACCGTTTTCATATTCATTAAAATAATTTTTCAAACTTGATATTCGTCGTTTGGCAAGCTTTGTATTGTATTCAGTGGTATGTAGCGGACTGCAAAAACCTTTTACGGTTATCTTCACTTCATTTCCTTTTTGCAAATCACGCAAAAGCCAATCGGTCATTTTTTGTAATTTTTCAAAACCGTTTTCCACATAGTTTGAAAAGAATTCCTGAATATCATTGATTGCTTTAGCTTCATCAGTACCTTTCAAACCTTTTGAATATTCTTTTTCATAAATTTCTTTCATCTCAATATAAGCGGCAAGAGTTGTCTTATAATTCAAGCGTGTGAATGTATCTCTTGAGCCCGGATCGGGAATATCATTGTGAAAATACAAAGTGAGCGGCAAGAGGTCTTTAATATTCTGTTCGTAATCTACAGTATCTTTTTTTACTTCAACAATCTTTACGGAATCTTTTTTTATTTTCTTTTTATTCAGCCATTCGTATGACCAGATATCATTGCAACATGTTTCACCTTTAATGTAAAACGAACCCGGGCGATTGGATGTAAAATATCCATCGGTGTCATTTTCATTTACTGAAAAATATAAATCGTTATAACTTGTATTAATTGGGAAGCCCATATTTTCGGGTATTTCCCATTCGTTCAATGTTCCTTTTGATTTAAAAATATCATAACCACCAAGTCCGTTGTACCAGTCGGAGCTAAAGAAAAGCGTATTTTTTTCTTTGTAATAGAAGGGAGAAATTTCATCGCCGGGAGTATTTATGTTGTTTCCCAAATTCAGAGGAGCATTGTAACTTCCTTTGTTTATCACCGAAAACCAAATATCGTATTTGCCATAACCACCGGGCATATTTGAAACAAAATACAAGACTTCTCTTCCATCATCGAGTTTTGAATACGATGGCTGTGTGCTGGTGTAGCCGGGTGCATTTATCCGGTCATCAAGTTTTACAGGCTTCTGCCATTTTCCATTTGCAAATTCTGTTACATAAATGACACACTTCATATCTGAAATTTTATCAACTGAGCAACGCGAGAAAAATATTTTTTTATGAATGGGAGTATATGTAATGTTTGCATTATTGCTCTCTTTATTATTGATGATGTACGGAAATTCGCGCCCTTTCGACCATCCGGCAATTGTATTTTTTGAAGAATAAATCCGTGAAAGATAAAAATTAGGAAGTATGTCCTGGTATTCATCTGCAGAATTAGGTCGCAATGCGGAATACACAAGCGATGTATCGCCAAGCTGCAAGGCACCAAATTCAGAGTACGGAGTGTTTACATTTTCAGTAAGATGTTCAATTAACACAGATACGGTGTCCTTCACCAGCTTCATTGCAAAGTCGCACGATTCAACTTCATGCAAAGCTTTTTGAGTATAATAGGAATCCTCTTTTTTATTCTTGTTGTAATATTTATAAAAATTATTTTTCGCTGTAGAATATTCTCCATTATTCTTATTCATCAATGCCAGATAAAATAATGCCAGAGGATATTTTTCGGTTTCTTTCGATTCATAAACTACCTGGTACCATTTTTCAGCTTGCCTGTAATCGTTGAATAAACGGCATGATTCGGCATATTTGTATGCAAGTTCAATATTTGTTGTATCACCGGAAAGAACAGAATAATAGTAAGTGGAAGCGCTGTAATAATCGCCATCAGCAAAAGCATCATCCCCAAATTTTAAATTTTCATCAGTCGTTTGTGCCAATAATGGCAGGCTATTCAGGCATATTATAAAAAACAGAATTTTTCTCATTACAAAATTATCTCAATGCTTGGTTGTTGGATGTTAGACGTTTGTTGTTTGTTGTTTGATGTTTATTGTTGCCGTTTTCCGCGACGGAGTTTGTTGTTTTTGTTAATATTAACGCTTCGCTTATGATTATTGTCATTCATCGTTATGTTAGTTTTTCTTTGTTATAATAATTTTTTCGAATGTCAACTTTTAACTCTAAACTAAAAACTCAAAACTATTATTAAAATATCGGACAAGGAATTTTCTTCACATACGTCTTCTTATATTTATTTATTATATAAATTATCGAAACTTCAAAACCTCCCATATAATTACTTGCCGGCACCAGAGTCGACGTATTCACATCATAACTTACACCAACTGAAACATCCCGGTAATCGATACCAGCAATAAAATTAAACGCATCATTAATTCGATAATACATTCCCAACGCTAAAGCAAAGTAATTGGCTTCATTTGGAACTTTAATAATTTTAGCCAATGCACCAATATCAATCTCCCTGTATTTTCCCTGGTTCATAAAAAGTATCCCCGGAAAAATATCTATATTTTTTTTAGCTCTAAACTGTGAACCAGCATGAATAACTATTTTTCTGTCAAGTTTAATAGAATTATCATAAAATAAAGATTGCTTTGGTCTGTTGATATGATACATTGCTATACCTGCATCAAATCCCTGTTTGCGATGTTTCAACAAATTCCAGAAGACACCGGCAGATATATCATAGAATAAAAAATTTGTTTTTGCAAAATGCTCATTATTGCCAAGAGCAGGATTATAAGCATTTCCATCGAACTGACTGTCGAAGATAAGTTGAGAATAATCAATGCTGCGTTGTGCTGCACCCAATTGTATTCCTGCTCCAACAAACTGGTTATTTATTCTGCTTATTGATTTAATATAAGAAAATGAAAGATTCACCTGCGTGGTGCTGAATTTAGAATCACCAGCAATATCGCGGTTTACAACCAAACCTACACCGAACATATCCTGTTTTAATAAACGCTTTATCACAGGCATATCAACCGAAGCAGAAAATGTTTTAAAAGGGACAGTAACTGAACGCCATTGTGATTTATTCTGCATGGTGAATCGTTGTGTTCCATAAAAAAAACCTGAAACAGCAGGATTCAGATTTAACGGACTGGTGTAATACTGCGTAAGATGAATGTCCTGTGCCTGAATAAAAAGAACAAAAAATAAATAAATTATTATATTGAGAAGTCGTTTATTCATTAAGTAATTTTAGTATTTATCTTACCCAAATTTTAATCTATTATTTATCAAAAAATATTATTGATATAATTTTATAACTGACTTCAATTTTATCGAGAAAATAAAATTATACTTACTTTATTAATACCACCTTACCATAGTATGTATATTCAGGTCCAAAAATTTCTCTAACATTTATATGATAAACATAAACATCAATTATCGCATCATTCCATGTACCCAGGTTATCTTCGGTTCCGTTCCATCCTTCGCATTTGTATTCGTCATCATACCATACATCAGTGTGATATATCATATTTCCCCAACGATTGTATATCCACATTTCAAAATTTTCGGGATCAACATTAATTCCCTGGGGGAAAAAGAAATCATTGATACCATCACCATCCGGAGTAAATGCATTAGGAATGTAAAACGCGAAAATATCGCGTACTTCAATATTTTCGTATGCTGTATCTTTACAGCCATTATTACCTGTTCCTATCAGAGTGATCAGGAAAGTGCCCAAACTGCAATATGTATGTTCTTCGGAAGACGCCCCTGAATATGTTGTTCCATCTCCGAAATCCCATTGCCAGTTAACAACATTATCAGCTGAGCTTCCAATAAAGTGAACAGGTAGGTCATCAATTAAAGTTAGAACTTTAGGGTAGGCAAACAATGAAATATTTAAATCTCCCGAATCACCTACAACAGCTGATATAACCTCAGAGCATTGTTTTATATCAGTAACTGTTACATTATAAGTTCCCGAATGAAGTCCGGAAATTACCGGTGTATTTTGTATTGAACCGGCGCCCCAATCATAGGTATACCCGGAGCTACCTGTAGCAATTACTGTAGCTGTTCCGTTACCCTGAAAACAAACATCAGGTGTTGAATGCACATTTATATCAAAACTCTGAACAGGTGTAACATCAATTGTATCAATAATACTACAGTCCAATGAGTCGGATACTCTTACAATATATTCACCGCTACATAGGTCTGTAATGGTAGAATTACTCTGCATCCCAGGTAACCATGTGTATTCATATGGAGGGCTGCCGCCGGAAACACTTACTGTAGCAGTACCATTACACAAGCTACATGTATCGGGAGTCATAGATAAAATTAATAAAGGAGGATTAATTGAAGCCAACTGAATTATTTCAGAAGTGGTACAATGATTCGCATCAGTAATTGTAATCGTATAATTTCCTTCACACAAGTTATTTAATGTTTGTGTATGACTACCATTACTCCATTGGTAATCGTACGGAGATGTTCCACCTGTTACAGTTAATGTAATCTGCCCATTACACATATTCTTACATGTTGGTGTAATTCCAGGTTGAATATTAACATTTACATTTGCAATATATACATGAACACTATCAATTTTTGAACAATGCTGATTCAATGCCTGAATATAATATGTTGCAGAAACATTTGTAGAAACAACCACAGAACTGTCAGTAGTAGGATTATTTAAAATATTAGTAAAATCAGGCGTATCAGACCAAATGAAATTTGTTGCCGTTCCTGATGAGTTCGCGTCAAGCGTAACACTTCCCTGGCACATTGTTGTATCATTACAGGCATTTAATGTTATTGAATAAACGGTTACCTGCTTGATCACGGTATCAATCGAATTACATGCTCCTGTATTTTCAACAATAAGTGTAACATAATATACCCCGGGTAAAGAGTACGAATGATAAGGGTTTTCAAGAGCAGAAGTTGCTCCATCGCCAAACGACCATTGATATGTAGCATCAGCAGAGTTGCTAACGGTAGAAGTATTCTGAAAATAATTGTTTTCAGAAATACATGCATCAGGAGGAAGGAAATCGGCAATCACCATTGGCATTTCAAAATCAAATTTAAAAAGAGCATTATTACAGTTGGTGCTATTATTCGTATTTGACCATGCCCCTGGTGTTGTAGGGAAATCATCAAAACTGCCACATCCGGCACAAACCGACTGGTATATTCTTCCCTGCCTGTCAAATCTGCTGGTTCCTCCATCAACATGATCATTAGAATTTGGACTACCAAAATAGGTAGCGTAAATAAGCGATGAAGCATCATCATTGATTACAAGCAAATAATAATCATTATTATCTGTAGTGCTTTGAAATGCATCTGATGTTATTGGAAGACCAGCAGTACCACCAAAACCATTTGTATTAGGTCCTCCCCATCCAGTCATATATATTTTATTACAAATATCAACCAGAAAAGCTGTAGGAGAAATATCAGGTCCACCATTACCAGTGCCAAAAGTTGTTGACCATGCTAATGAATTTAATGAAGAATTTATTTTACTCACAA
This sequence comes from Bacteroidales bacterium, assembly GCA_035353855.1. Lineage (NCBI taxonomy): Bacteria > Pseudomonadati > Bacteroidota > Bacteroidia > Bacteroidales > Bacteroidales bacterium. The sequence goes on from DAOQAK010000053.1 coordinate 8,174, forward strand.
ACTGCCCGCCATTCGGTTTATTCCATGTGGCATTATATATCATTGTCGTTCCTGTAGCTGCTGTTTGTCCGTATACATAGATATTATTTGAATTGTCAATATCTATCAAATACGACTGGTCGTAGGCATCAGAACCGTAATAGGTAGAATTTAAGATAGAATTTCCATTCGCACTTATTTCGGAAATGTATCCATCCGAATTGCCTCCCAGATATGAAGTATGCAATGCACCTGATGTAACAGGAAAATTTGCAGAAGCTGTTCCACCGGTAACATAAACATTTTTGTTATCATCGAGAACTATACCGTATGTTGCATCATTTCCATTTCCTCCAAGATATGAAGCCCATATCATACTTGAAAGATTTGCATTCAATTTGAATACACAACCATCCTGATCGCCGCCTCCAGCGGTAGTTTGAAACGCACCTGATGTAACAGGGAAATCGATTGAATTCGTTGTGGAAACAATATACACATTGCTATTTGCATCAGTCATTACTTCACCACGGGCACCATCAGCATAATTCTTTGAAAGTATCGAAGGGTAATTCATACCGTCATTCTTAGTCCCTCCAACAAACGTGGAAGCAACCAATTGTGTTCCGTCTTCACTTAATTTAGATACGAATATATCAATCCCATTAGAAAATATAATTGCGCCATCATATGTAATATTATCACCACCATTAAAACTTTGATCATAAGCCCCTGCTGTTACAGGGTAGTTCAAAGAACCCGTTGTTCCAAAAAGAACAAGTTCATTCTGTTCATTGACAATCATACTATGAGGAAGCTCATTTGCAGAGCCGCCTAAATAGGTTGCCCACAAACGCTGTGTTCCTGATGAATCATATTTGATGATTGATATATCACAGCCGTATCCACTACCAACATCTCCGCCACCATAATTTACCTGATAAGCTCCTGTAGAAACAGGAAATCCTGTACCAAATGCAACTCCACCTGAATATGCATTTCCATACGTGTCATATGTTGCGGTAAAGCCCCAGTTGTCAACGGTTGAACCCGAATAGGTTGAAAAAATTAAAGTAGGATCAATGATTAATTCTTTTGTTTTATCATAACCTTTCGGAAATTCAAACGATAAAATATTTCCTGTCAGCTTATATTTACATTCAACTTGTACTTTATTTTTTCCTTTATACTGATATGCTTCAGGACTAAGTTCCGTAACTTCATTCACTGAAGTTTTTATATAAATGTTTCCTTCACGTATTGCAATTACATCAACACCTTCATACTGAAGTTTAATATTATTAATATCAGCACCGGGTTGCAATGTAAAATCATATTTCATTAAAAAATTATTTTCATAAATACATAAATCAGTTTTAGCATAAAGTTCTTTATAAGTTACGCTTCGGTATGATTTAACTTTCGATGCCCATTTGTTTTTATCATTTCCGATAAAATAATTATAGCACCCTGCTTTCTGCTCATTAGCCACAACATTAACATCCGGCTTTGCATTCAGAAAGTTTATTTTATAAGCATGATGATTAATGATAAAATCGGAAGGAAGTAATTTTTCTCTTTTATCAGGTGGTAATGTTTTGTACTGTTGTATTTTTTTTACTGCTTTTAAATCTTTAAATGCAAATGTAAAACCGTTTTTCCCAAGAAAAACTGCGCCACCACAAATTTCTGACTTATATAAAACATTTTCATCCCACTGATTTTTATTTTCAATAAATTCAAGATTGCCTTCATGCTGGGGCTGTGCAAATAAAGAATTATTAATACCACATAAAAATATTATGAAGTAAAAAAACAGAAACAGGATATTGAATTTTATTTTCAAGATTAACTTAATAATTCCTTATACAAATATATGATTTTTGTCAAAAGAACTGTTTGATATTCGTATTATTTTATCAATGTGATATTCCCTTTTTTAACGAATTCCATATCATTGATACAAGTAGCTTTCAGGTAATAATCGAAAACTTCAGGATCGCATTTCCGCCCTCTGAAAGTGCCGTCCCATCCTGTATTCATATCGGAAGTTTCAAAAACTCTTTCACCCCAATGGTCATAAATTGCAAAATAAATACTCTTCAACACATTGCTTCTCACATACACAACATCGTTATTATTATCGTCATTTGGCGTAAAGGCATTCGGAACAAAAATCTGTGAATCATCGCACAGGACTTCATTAACATAAATTATAATTGTGTCTTTATATTCACAACCAAACTGATCAATAATAGTTACAATATACATTGTTGTTGACGGCGGTGTTGCAATAGTATTTGGAGACGATGGGTTGGCAACACTTCCGGCTGGCGACCATGAATAGGTTGCATTCGGAATTACGGTTGTATGAATCCCGGTGCTTTGAGTATAATAAATCACAGAATGGTCAGCATATGTATAAATATCCGGCGGATGTATTATTGAATCAGGAATAGAAACAGAATCAATAGCCCTGCAATCGTGAACATCAGTAACAGTAATGTAATAGGTACCTGAACATAAATACATAATAAAATCATCATCTTTTCCATTATCCCAATGATAAGTATATTGAGGCGTACCACCTGTGGCAGCAGCCAATGCAACGGCATTACATGAATCAGAACATACTGAAGTTAATGCAGAAAGATTCGCTTCCAGTTTTGAAGGCTCAGTAAATAATACTGTGCCTATAGCCGGGCAATGATAAGCATCATAGACAGTAACAGAATAACTACCGGCACAAAGATCATTTACTGTTTGCGAAGTTTCCGAATTACTCCACAAATATGTATATGGAGATATTCCTCCCGATGGGATTACTGTAGCGTGCCCGTTACATGAATCCTTACAACTTGGCATGGAAACAAATGATATGATTGCATCCATTTCAACAATATTCACACGAACACTGTCAATCCTGCTGCAATTATATTGGTCAAATGCCTGAACATAATATGTTGTAGAAACAAGTGGGCTAACAATAACAGAATTATTCGTTAATGGATTATTTAACGTATCAGAAAAATTATTTGTCGTTGACCAGACGTATATATTAACTCCGCCTGTAGCTGTGGCATTTGCCGATAGCATCACATTACCTTTACAAATTGCTGTATCAGGTTCTGCATTTATAATAAGATCAGTTATAACAATATGTTTAGTAATGGTATCAGAAGCATTACAACTTCCGGTATCGGAAACAATAAGTGTTACATTATATGTTCCAGGAATACTATACAAATGAGTAGGATTTATTTGAGTTGAATTACTTCCATCACCAAACGTCCATAAATAATTTACACCGGGTGCTCCCGATGTATGAGAAGTATTTTGAAAATTAATATTTAACGGGCCGCAATCCTCAGGCTTAATAAAATCAGCTATTACAAGCGGCATATTAAAATCGAATTTAAAAAGTGCATTATTACAATTAGGGCTGTTATCAGTATTTGACCAAGCACCGGGTGTTGTAGGAAAATCATCCCAACTACCATTACATCCTGCACAAACCGATTGATATATTCTACCTCTTCTATCGAAACGACTGGTGCCCCCATCTACATGATCGACTGCATTAGGACTTCCAAAATAAGTTGCATATATCAATGCTGAAGCATCATCACTCATAACTAGCAAATAATAGTCACTTCCATTAGTTGAATCCTGATAAGCATCTGACGTTATTGGAAGACCTAATGTACTTCCCCATCCTGAAATATAAATCTTATTACACAAATCAACAAGAAAAGCAGTAGGAGAAATATCCGGTTTATAATCACCCTTACCAAAATTAGTTGACCAGATTAATGTATCGAGATTAAAATTTATTTTGCTGATGAACTGTCCACCACTATCAGTTGCCCAATTTGCATTATAAATTAAGGTATTAAGCGAATCGGCTGTTTGCCCGTAAACATATATATATCCTTCTTTATCACGCTGGATAAGATAGGCCTGATCATAGTTCATTGAGCCATAATATGTGGATTTCAAAATACTACTGGCATCATTATTAATTTTTGTAATAAATCCATCTGATATACCACCCAAATATGATGTATGTAAAGCACCTGCTGTTACAGGAAAATTTGGGGATGATGTACCACCGGCAATGTATGCGTTTTGATCATTATCAAGTGCAATGCCATAAGCTGCATCATTACCGCTTCCACCAAGGTATGAACTCCAAAGTAAATTTGATAATGATGAATTCATTTTAAACATGCAGGCATCCTGCCCACCTCCACCGGGATTGTTTTGAAATGCGTTAGCTGTTACAGGAAAATCAATGGAATTGGTTGTTGAAACAACATATACATTATTATTTTCATCTGTCATAACTTCACCACGGGCGCCATCTGCATAATTATATGAAAGTATTGAGGGGTCGTTTAATCCGTCATTTTTTGTGCCACCTATATATGTTGATGCTAATAAAGCTGTTCCATCAGCCTTTATTTTCGAGACAAAAATATCAATGCCTTTTGAAAATTTTATTACACGATCATACATTATAGAGTCTCCACCCATAAAAGTTTTATCATAAGCATTATTAGTAACAGGAAAATCTGATGAACCTGTTGTTCCATAAAGAACTAATTCATCGTTTGTATTTACAATCATACTATGAGGCATATCATTTCTTGAACCACCCAGGTATGTCGCCCATAAACGATGGGTTCCAGAAGAATCGTATTTTATAATTGCTGCATCGCACCCAAGAAGGCAATAATTATTAGACATATTGGGATTATACTCCCCGCCACCAAATATTTCCTGGAAAGCGCCAACAGAAACAGGATAACCAGTACCAAATGCAATTCCACCTGAGTATGCATTTCCATATGAATCGAAAGTTGCTGTAAACCCCCAGTTATCAATAGTAGAACCTGAATAAGTTGAAAAAATTAATGTCGGGTCAATTATTAAATCCTTTGATTTATCATATCCTTTGGGAAAAATAAAAGTTAAAACATTTCCCGATAATTTATATTTACATTCAATCTTTGTTGTATTATTTCCATTCATCTGGTATGCATCCGGACTAAGTTCAGTCACTTCATTTACAGATGTCTTTATATAAAGATTTCCTTCACGTAATAAAATATTATCCAACCCTTCGTACTGAAGTTTTATTTCATCAACAGCAGCACCCGGATGAAGAATAAAATCATATTTCATATGGGAATCGCTTTCATAAACTTTTAAATCCGTTTTTTCATAAAGACTTTTATACAAAACCATTCCATACGATTTTACTTTTGATGCCCATTTCGTTTTATCTTTTCCAAGATAATAATTGTAATAGCCATCTTTTGGTTCATCAGCACTAACAAGCGCATCCAGTCTTGCATTCAGGAAATTTATTTTATAAGCATGGCATTTTATCCTGAAATCAGCCGATGGGATTTTATCAATTTTTCCGGTAAGATTATTTTTAAATTTTAATAAATTTTGAATGGCCGCAACATCTTTAAAAACAAATGTGAAACCGTTTTTTTCAAGATAGACCGCACCACCACTTATATCCGATTTATAAAGGATATTCTTCCCCCATTGATTTTTATTTTCGATAAATTCCTGGTTGCCGCCATGATAATGCCCATCCTGGGCATATACAGCAGTACTCAAACTGAATAAACCTAAAATGAAGTAAAAAAATATTTTTATTCTTTTAAATCCTAAATTCAAAATTACATGAATTGCTCTATATGCGAAGATAGAATTTTTTGCGAAAAGGTTGCCTTGATTTATCACTTTTTTTTATTCATCCGGCATTATTTTATTCCGCTTTATCAAAAATACTCATAAATATATTGAATCTTATAATTCTGATTGATCCCGCGACCATGACGGTCGACAGTAACATAGACCTCATCCAGTTTATTATTTTCGTTGAACTTCCTTGTTATCCTGCTGTTTAATTCTCCTGCTTCATTGGTTTCAGTTTGTTCTGTCATATTACCTCTTTCATCATAAGTAAAAACTGTAGTACTGGCACTATACTGCTCTTCTTCTTCTATCTTAACTAACTGTTCTTTTTCATTCAATTCATAAAGTTGTTTTGAAACAAGTTTGTTATTCACATAATTTAATACTTCCGATTTTTCATCTTTTTCATTATAGATAATTTCTGTTCGTGTAGTTTTATCGTCAACGGCAATATATCGTTCAATTTTTGTTTCATTACCTTTTTCATCATAATCAATATGAAGTTTATTAGTAACAATCCCCTCAGCATCTGTAGAAATTTCACTTGAAAGTTTCCCATTCTCGTAGGTTAAAACTTTTTTTGATTCCAATTCTCCATCCGAATCGACAGTATTTTTCTCAATCAAATTATTATTTTCGTCATACAAATAATTCGTTATGTCAAAAGAGCCATCGGCATAATACAGCTTTGAGTTCAGCACATCACATTTCTCATTATATTCATAAGTTTTCTTTTCATCAATTTCATCGTCTTCATTATATAAAAGTTCTTCAATAACTTTTCCCTGTGTGTTATATTTATTGACACATTTCTGTTCAACAGAACCATCTTTACTATATGATATTTCCATTAAAGGATGTTCATCAGTATCATATTCTGCATACGCCGATTTGAATGGTTTTATATTTTCAAAATTCTCGCCGGCGCCTGTCTGCATATAATCAAAATGTAATGTAGTAATGGTTTTTATTGCTGTCATATTATTTTATTTAAATTTTATCTTCTGAATTCTGAATTCAAAAATTATTACTTTTACCCTGCAAATATCTTAAACAGAATTATATTTACGAAATATCAACACAAATAAATCACTCCCATGAAAAAAATATTTTTAACAACAGTAATAATTTTGATTATTCCATTACTCATGAAATCGCAGGACATCATTAAATACCCGGTTACCAAAAAAGTTGACACCATTGATACTTATTTTGGCACTAAGGTGCCCGACCCATACCGCTGGCTCGAAGATGATACATCAGCAGCTACATCAAATTGGGTTAAAGAAGAAAATGCCGTTACCGAAAAATATTTTGAAAAAATTCCTTTTCGCAACATATTGAAAGAACGTCTTACCAAAATCTGGAACTATCCAAAATTCGATGTTCCTTTTAAAGGCGGCACAAAATATTTCTTTTATAAAAACGATGGAATGCAGAATCAAAGCGTGCTCTATATTCAGGATGCACTCGACAAAGAACCCCGCGTAATGCTCGATCCGAATAAGCTTTCTACCGATGGCACTGTTGCTCTTGCTGAATTATCAGTTTCAAATAATGGTAAATATCTTGTTTATTATACGTCAACCGGTGGTTCCGACTGGAACGAAGGTTATGTGATAGATATTGAAAACAACAAACTTCTTACCGACCATCTGAAATGGATAAAATTTTCGGGCATTGCCTGGAAAGGTGATGGATTCTACTATAGCCGTTACGACGAACCGGAAAAAGGAAAAGAACTTTCTCAAAAAAATGAATTTCAGAAAATGTATTACCATAAAATTGGGGACGAACAAAGCAACGATATTTTAATATACAGCAATAAAGATAACGCAGAACGCAATTACGGAGCGCAAACTACCGAAGATGAAAAATTTTTGATTATGTCGGAAACCGAGACTACCAGCGGGAATGGATTATATTATCTTCGACTTGATAAAAACGAAAAAGAATTTAAACAAATAGCAAAAGGTTTTGATTTTGATTATGGAGTTATTGATGATTATAATGACAAACTCATTATGATTACCAATTGCCATGCGCCTAAATATAAACTGGTTTTAGTTGACCCGGAAAAACCTGAAGAAAAAAATTGGGTAACCATTATTCCTGAAAAAACAGAAGTACTACAAGGTGTTTCTTATGTTGGCGGAAAACTTATTGCCGAATACCTAAAAGACGCTTACAGCAAATCATACATTTACACACTTGACGGAAAACTGGAAGGCGAAGTGCAGTATCCATGCATAGGCTCAGCAGGCGGTTTCAGCGGTAAAAAAGAAGATAATATTGCTTTCTATTCATTCACATCATTTACTTTCCCTGCAACTATTTATAAATTTGATGTGAGTGCTAACAAATCTACAGTATATAAAAAACCTGAAATTGATTTTAATGCTGAAAACTTTGAAACCAAACAAGTGTTCTATACCAGTAAAGACGGCACTAAAATTCCAATGTTCCTTATTTACAAAAAAGGAATCGTGCTGAATGGAAACAATCCTACTTTATTATATGGATATGGTGGTTTTAATATCAGTTTAACTCCAAGTTTCAGTTTGAGCCGTCTGCTTTTTATTGAAAATGGTGGAATATATGCCATGGCAAATATTCGCGGAGGTGGTGAATATGGAGAAGACTGGCATATGGCAGGAACCAAAATGAAAAAACAAAATGTTTTCGACGACTTTATTTATGCTGCTCAATATTTGATCGACAATAAATTTACATCTTCCGAAAAGCTTGCTATCATGGGCGGTTCAAACGGTGGTTTATTAATTGGTGCTTGTATGACTCAGCGCCCTGATTTATTTAAAGTGTGTATTCCACAGGTTGGAGTTATGGACATGTTACGTTATCAGAAATTCACAATTGGTAAAGCATGGTCGAGCGACTATGGCACCAGCGAAGATAGTCCTGAAATGTTTAAATATATTTATGGTTATTCTCCGCTTCACAATATCAAAGCCGGTGTAAAATATCCTGCAACGCTTGTAATGACAGCAGATCACGACGACCGCGTTGTGCCTGCACATTCATTTAAATTCATTTCCACGTTACAGGAAAAGCAAACAGGCATTAATCCTGTTCTCATTCGTATTGAATCAATGGCCGGACATGGCGCAGGAAAACCGACTTCAAAAATTATCAATGAATATTCTGACCTGTATTCTTTTATTATGTTTAATTTGGGTATGAATCCTAAATATTAATTTTATTATGAGATATTTTATTGGAATCATTCTTGGGATCTTGATCGTGATCATAGGCTATAGCACAAATAAAACAAGCTGTAACGAACAAGTTGTTCACAACATTGACAAATGGCATACCAGCATCAGCATTTCCAATAGATATTCTTTATCAGTGAAGGATGCTTATGCTGTTGTAAAAGACTCTTTAATGAAAAAAAATGCCTTCATTTATATTTTGAACAAAAAATTTTATAAGCAGGATAATTTTAAAAATATTATAAGTATCCATTCAAAAAATATTTATTCCGCAGCCGGTCATGGCAGCTATTATGAAGGCGACAGCATTGTACGCTGGGAAAAATATTACAATAAAAAAAATATTTTGATTCATGAGCTTTTTGTTAATTACGTTTCTTATAAAAGCAAAGTACCAAATGATTCCACTACAACGAACGGTTTTGTTCCAATTTGGACCGTTGTAAAACGAGACACATTAGGACCTTTATATTACGTTCAGATTCCTGATAAATATTCTGTCGAGATGGGAGATGCTTATGCTTTTAATATTTGTGGTGATTCAACAATAACAAATGATATACTTGATGATTTTGAAATAAAATAATTTTAAAAATTTCAATCCGCCATAGACTTACTAAAATCCAAGATAAAATGTTCAACCCCTACGGGGTTGCATATTTCAGTTCTATTTTCTTCCTTGCTTTTCATGCGAGGTTACCAATATTTTATAAAAAGATTATCATTACAAGAACATTGCTCTGATGGATATTGTTTATAGCTAAAGCACCTACAACTTTTAACAACTTACTAAACCAGCTGCCATCAACCTACACCTCATTACAAAAAAATTTCAAGTCCTAAATCACAAATTTAAAATTCCAATAAATATTTTTCTTTGGATTTGGAATTTGGTTTTTGAATTTTGTCTTGGTTCTTAAGATTAAGGTAAATCCGAAGGTTTTGAAAAATCAGGATTATTGATAAATGTTGAATCGGTAAGCGTTAGCAGAAATGCTTTCAGGTCGGCTTTATCAGAAGGCAACAATTGTACACCACCATCATTAACTTTTTTCATAAACGGGTGAACATACGGCGACCACACCAAACCTTCGCTATAAAAATTAATGACATCATCCAATGTTGCAAAACGCCCATCGTGCATGTATGGTCCTGTCAAAGAAATATTCCGCAAGGTCGGAGCTTTATATGCACCAATATCCATAGGATCGCCGGTAACGGCATAGCGGTCGCGGGTATCCGTAAATACTGAATCTTTAGCATTATTATAAAAGCCATTTGTGGTCAGTAAAATAGTTCCATGACAATGAAAACAATCGCCCTGCTCCGTATTGAAAATTACGTAACCGTTCATCTCCTGCGCTGTCAAGGTTTTTTCACCTTTTAAATATTTATCGAATTTACTGTTTGATGAAATAAGTGTACGTACAAATTGCGCAATAGCTTTTGAAATGTTTTTAAAGGTAACTGTTTCGGAACCAAAAGCAGCTTTAAACATAGGTGGGTAAATAGCAATAGCCTGTATAGCAGCTTTACATGAATTGGTATCGCTGTGGAATTCATGAGGAGCTACAGCCCCCATCCAGCCAAGGTCTTCAATGTTTCCACCGTATGTTGTTGGAGTATTGAACACCGGGTTATCATGTTCCACTTTGCCATTCCACAAATATCCCGAACTGTTAAAGACAAGGTTTATCAAGGGCATCATTACATGCGGTGTTTGAATTCCTGTTACACCATGAGCATATCCAACACCATTTTCAAAAGCGTATTGCTGCGAATGACAGGTTCCGCACGACATCATGGTATCTTTCTTTCCACACAATCTTCCATCATAAAATAAATACCTTCCCAACCTAACACCTTCAACTGTCATAGGATTGTCGGCAGGAATATTTAATACTGTCGGAAAATATTTCGGAATAACTATATTATATGGAGTCGGTCCAGGATTATTATCTGAAGGCAATGGTTCATCTTTATCACACGCAACAATAAAAGCAATTAAAAATAACCCGATAAAAAAAATTATGTATAATTTATTTTTCAAAATAGCCGGAATATATTTTCAATACAAAGTTAACAAAGATGATTGATTTGTAAAACTATTTTAACTTTGACGATAATTATACCGACAGAAAAAAGGTTTGCAAAAATATTTTTTGTTTTCTGTACGGTATAACTCGTTCTAAACAGTTTTGCTTTTGCAAACCTGATAAGAACGAGTATAAATTAGAGATATTACATGAAATCGAAAAAGGAAAATATTTTTATTCTTATTTCAGGAATCGCTTTCCTTGTATTGTTTGGGATTTGCTCCTATTTCAATCGATTTGCTGTTGATGATTACTACCATATTCACAACGAACATATTTTGGGAATATGGGGAGGAATGCTCGAAGGCTATAATAATTGGGGCGGGCGATGGACATCCTATTTATTATGGAATACTGTTTATCATTTTCACGACAACCGTTCAATAATATTTATTTATACTTTTTTAATAATTTTATTTTTCATCCTTGCGATCTATGGTATTTCAAAAGAGTTATTCTCCTTTTCGGGTATTTACAACACAAGGCACTCCGCATTAATGGTCAGTTTACTTTTTTCTGTCTTCTTTTTTTTATTTTCATTCAACAAAGGTGAAGTCTGGTTTTGGATTGTATCAACTGCAATGTACATAGTGAGCCTGATATTTTTTCTTTTTATTTTAAGATTGATTATTTCAACAAAGCGAAAAATACTTTTATACCTGCTTTTGATCATATTCTCTATTTATGCAGGAGGAGCCAGCGAAATATATGCCTTCTTTTATATTTTAATATTGTTATCATTGTTTATTGTTACCATGGTTTTCCCAAAAGACCAGGTATCTCAAAGATTAAAAGAAACTTCATTAATAAAAATAATCATAGCTTTAATATTTACCACAACAGCATTTATTATTTCTGTTAAAGCTCCGGGTAATGCAATAAGAACATCATGGTTACCCGAACCATCATTCAGTAAAACAATCTATATCACTTTTAAAGAACTGGCAAAAATCATTTTATTTAAATTTTCATTACAATTACACTGGGCTGTTTTATTTAGTATTCCATTTATGTACGTTGGTTTTATTCATGGAATAAATTCAGATATCATACCGTTGAAAAAAATTATTAAACCATTAATGATTTCTTTTTTAGGTCTTTTTATTTTGATTTATATTTTACTATTCCCTTCCTGTTATATTTTATCAGAAGCCGGTCCTGACAGGTCGCTCTCTATGATAATAATTTCTGTAGCTATTTTTATTGCAGGCTGGTCGTACCGTATCGGGAAGTGTTGTATAAAAAGCAATAGAGTTATACAAAAACTGTTTTATGTTTCCATGTCGCTGATTATTGTTTTTATTATTTATTTATGTTACCAGCAATACAATACACTTTCAAAATATGCAGCAGCGCTCGACAAACGAAGTGAATTGCTTCAACAATTACAACAGGTAAAAAATAAAAAGACTATTGTAGTTTCACCTCTTCCCTCTAATGGATATTTATATTCAGCAGAAATTTCAAACGACACCAATTACTTTAGCAATGAGCATTACAGACTAGGTTTGTTTTTAGATTTTAAAGTGAAGAAAGAATAAAACAATCTTCACATAAAAAATCTGCTTAACTTTACTCACAAATTTTTCTATTTTCATAATGCCTTTTGTAACTTATAAATCGTCGGCTGGCTCAGGTAAAACATTTACGCTTGTTCGTGAATACATAAAACTTTGTATTTCAAAACCTGAACAATTCAAACGCATACTCGCTATTACCTTCACCAACAAGGCTGCCAACGAAATGAAGGAAAGAGTAATTACTTATCTTACCCAGCTTTCATCAAGCGAAACAAATTCCATTGCTTATAAATTTTTACTTCCTGAAATAATTTCTGACACCAAACTTTCCGAAAAGGAAATTTGCTCACGAGCCAAACAGGTTCTCGATTCCATACTTCATAATTATTCCGATTTTGCAATAGGAACCATTGACAGTTTTGTTCACCGTATTATCCGCATTTTTGCTCATGACCTAAAAATCCCACTGAACTTCGAAGTGGAAATGGATACAGACCGGATGTTGTCCGAAGCAGTTGGATTGCTTATAAGCAAAGCCGGAAGCGATGCACAACTTACTAAAATTCTTATTGAGTTCTCCGAAAGCAAAGCTGATGAAGGGAAAAGCTGGAATATAGAAAACGAACTTATAAATTTTGCAAAACAATTTATACGCGATGATAATTCCCTGCATATTGAAAATGTAAGAAAATTAAGCATTCCCGATTTTTTAAATATCCGAAAAAAACTTTTAGCACTCTCCGAAATATTTGAAAAATCAATTTCTAAAATTGCGTTGGATGCATTAAAAATAATCAATGAAAATAATATTCCACTCGAATCGTTTTATCACGGGAAAAGCGGATTAGGAAAATATTTAGAGAAATTATCGAATGGAATTTATGATAAAATTCAGCCTAATTCATACGTATTGGCAACGCTTAACGATGACAAATGGTACTCCGAGAAATGCAAGCCCAACATCAAGACAAGTATTGATTCTATTAAAGGAACACTTGCATCGGAATGTTTTAAAATCATTGCACTAATTGAAAAGAATTTTAAAAAATATACTCTTTATAACCTGGTTCTTTCAAACATTTATCCTGTTGCTGTTCTCAGTGAAATTGAGAAAGTAATTGATGAAATAAAAAAAGAGAATAATATTTTACCTATTTCCGAATTCAACGAAAAGATTTCAAAGATAGTGGTTACGCAGCCTGTTCCTTTTATTTATGAACGTATTGGCGAAAAATATCAAAACTATCTGATTGATGAATTCCAGGATACATCAGCTTTGCAATGGATCAATCTTTTACCTCTGATCGAAAATTCTCTTGCATCTGATTATTTTAATTTAATTGTCGGCGACGGAAAACAGGCCATTTACCGCTGGCGTGGCGGCGATGTAGAACAGTTTGCAATGCTTCCTGAGATTTCTAAAAACATTTCCGATTACTTTTCTTTAGAACGGGCTGAAGCAATTGGCAGAAATTATAATGAAAAATTTCTTACATCAAATTTCAGGTCTAAAGCGGAGTTGGTCAATTTCAACAATAAACTTTTTAAACATATTAGTGAAATCACTTCACCATATATTCAAAATATTTATTCGCATTGCGAACAGGAATTTGATAAAAATAATTCAGGGGGTTATGTTCAGATTAATTTTTTAGAAACACCCGCTGATGACGAAGAACAAGATTATTCTTCAGTTACAAACAACAAAATATTTAATACCATTGAACAACTCCGTTCCGGGAATTATAACTTTTCTGACATCGCTATTCTATGCCGTAAGAAAAAAGATGCTTCCGATACTGCAAAATTCCTGGTATCATCAAACATTCCCGTTATCTCCGATGAGTCGCTTTTGATAAGCACTTCCACGGATGTGAATTTTCTTTTGGCGTTTGCTGAACTTGCCGTGAACAGAAATAATAACATTGCCCTTTATCGAATATTGCATTACCTTTTAGAAAACAAAATGCTTAACGATAATAACATGTTTGAACTTACTTCTAAACTTCATAATGAAAACAAAAATATTTTCTTTCAAAATGTTCACGATTACCTGAAGTCGAATAATTTTATTTACGACTTTCAGAAACTTGCATCTATGGCGGTCTTTGAATTTTTTAAAGAACTGATTTTAATTTTTAAAATAAATTTAACCGACAACCCGTATATCCAGTTTTTCCTTGATGCTACGCTTGAGTATAGCAGTACAGGAAAAAATTCATTGAATACTTTTCTTGAATGGTGGGACGATGAAAAAGCAAAGCGTTCAGTAATTATTCCCGAAGGTACCGATGCTGTTAGAATTATGACCATTCACAAATCGAAAGGACTGGAATTCCCTGTTGTTATTTATCCTTACGCTTATGTTTCATCAAACACATTTAATGATTTCATCTGGATACAACCAGAAATAGAACAAATTCCGGAGATGAAATCAGCATTAATCAGAAATAGTAAAAAACTTGACGATACTGATTTTGCTGAAATCCGACAAAATGAAACCGACAAAACGTTGCTCGATAACCTGAACATATTGTATGTTGCGCTTACCCGTGCATCGGAACAATTATATATACTCACAAAAAAACCTTCCGGGGACATTTCGGAAACCCGCAACTATCCTGAATACTTTGCATCATTCCTTCATCAATCCGAAACATGGAATGACGAAGTATCAGAATATTCATTCGGAACATTTTCAAAAAAAGAGGTATCAAAAAAATCAAAGGGAAATTTCAAACCTGTTCCTTTAATTGAATATAGTAAGAAGCATCGAGAGCAAACTATCCACCTCAGGAAAAAATCTGTTGAGATTTGGGATACTGAAAACCCCGAAAAAAATATTGAATGGGGAAACACCGTGCATTATGTGCTTTCAAAAATTATCAGTGCTAATGATATTGAAAAAGTAATTTTTGAAATTAAAGAAAGTGGTTTTATTGAAGCAGATAAAATTGATGAATTGAAAGAAAAAATACATTCTATCATTACACACCCCCTGCTTTCTGAATATTATAAAACCGGCGTAAATGCTTTGAACGAATCGGAAATATTGATGACTGAAGGGAATATCCTTCGCCCCGACCGTATTGTACTGGAAAATAAAAACGCAATAATCATTGATTATAAAACCGGAAGTAAAAAAGATTTCCACGCTGAACAAATAAATGGATACGCTGAAGCCCTTAAAAAAATGGGATTTCAGGATATAAGAAAACTTTTGGTTTATGTAAACAATAACCAGGTTGAAGAAATTTTTTAAAAAATTTCAAAATAATATATCTTTGTAATGCTAACTTTTAAAAACTAAAACTATGTCATCAGGATTAATAATCATGCTAATTTTTGTAGGATTCATCTTACTTCTCATGTTAATTTCATACAACAGTTTAATAGGTCGCAAAAATAAAGTGCAGTATGCCTATAGTTCAATTGATGCAATGCTGAAGAAAAGATATGACCTTATTCCAAACCTTATCGAAAGTGTTAAGCAATACATGGGTTACGAAAAAAATCTGCTTACAACTATTACAAGCCTTCGCACTGAAGTTATGAAGAGCGACATTAACGAGTACAAACGTTTTCTACTGGAAAATCAGATTTCATCAGCATTAGGTAAGATTAATCTTGCTGTTGAGAATTATCCTGAACTTAAAGCCAACCAGAATTTCCTTCAGTTACAGGCATCGCTCAATGAAGTAGAAGAGCAAATCTCCGCGTCACGTCGTGCTTTCAACGCTTCTGTAATGGATTACAACAATGCTGTAGAAAAATTCCCTTCGAATATTTTTGCAGGTATGTTTGGCTTCCGTCATAAAGCATCATTCGAAATGCCACAGGAGCAAAAAGAAAACGTGAACGTGAAAAATTTATTTAATTCATAAATTAGAAAATCAAAAAAATAATAAATCTATTTTTATGAGCGAGGGACTGACAAACGGCGAGGTCAGGGCTGGAAGTGAATGAAAAAATTCACTGAATTCTTACAAAGAAGTTTTCTCGCTTTGTTTAGAATTCAGAAATTTTTCAGAGCGGGTTGAAGCATCGTTTTGTCTTGATTCCCTGCCTTGCCGGCAGGCAGGTTTTCGTTCTTTTCTGATCAAGCAGAAAAGAACAATAAATAAACTTAAAATTATATAAATGCAATCATTCCAGCAGGCATTCACTCAAATTCAGCCACACCTTCAATCGCTCGAAGCGCTGCGAAGAAAGCAACGTTCAATAGTTCAAACTTTCACTTTTACATGGCTTGGGACTTTATTGTTTGGCATTATACTAATGGGGACAGGAAATGAAGCAATCATTGTTTTTGTTATTATACTCATTGTTGTTTATGGGATTATTGCATCAATATTCGGATATAAAGCCACAAAAAAGTACAAACGAATTTTCAAGGATGTTGTAATTGGTCCGTTGATACGTGCTATCGACCCGCAACTTCAATATGCCAAAGAAGCTTGTATAGTAAGAGCAAAATATGAAGAAAGCAAAATTTTTCTTACCCATGCTGATCGCTATTATGGAGAAGATTATGTATGGGGAATGGTTGATAAAACCATGATAGAATTTTCGGAACTGCACACGCAATATGTAACTCACGACAGTAAAGGAAGAACACAATATCATGATATTTTTAAAGGGTTATTTTTGATTGCCGATTTTCATAAGGATTTTAAATGTCGCGTGGTAGTGATGCCCGACTATAGTGAAAAACTTTTTGGAGGACTGGCAAAATTTTTCCAGAAAATGAATATGATGCGCGACCAGTTGGTATATATGGAAGACCCTGTGTTTGAAAAAATGTTTAAAGTATACAGCAACGACCAGGTTGAAGCACGATATATCCTTTCACCCAATATGCTGAAACGTATTGTTGACATGAAAACAAAGATGAACAGGAATATTCATCTATCGTTCATTAATTCAAAAATGTTCCTCGCTATTTCAATGTCTAAAAATTTGTTCGACCCTAAACTCCGCAAAAGTGTAATGAATCCACAAATCATCTACGAATTTTATCAACAGATATTAGAATGTGTTCAGATTGTTGACGACATGAACCTGAACACAAGAATATGGACAAAACAATAACAGGATAATTCAATAACAAGTTCAGAAATTAGTTGATTCATTCCTTAAAATTCTTTAACATTAATTCTCCGCAACCAGCATTTTATATTTTGTAATCTTGTAGTATTAATAATTTAAATATAAAATATCATGGCAACAATTACATTAAAAGGAAATAGCATCAACACTATTGGCGAACTGCCAAAAGTTGGTGAAACCGCAAAAAATTTTACATTGGTAAAAAAAGATTTATCACGTGCAACACTTGATGAATTCAAAGGACAGCGTTTGGTATTAAATATTTTTCCAAGTCTCGATACCGGAACATGTGCTGCATCGGTAAGGCAATTCAACAAAATTGCTGCATCACTTCAAAACACTAAGGTATTATGCATATCGCGCGACCTGCCTTTTGCACAGGCTCGTTTCTGTGGTGCCGAAGGCCTTGATAATGTAATCACACTTTCTGATTTTGAAACCGGAGAATTCGGAAAAACTTACGGTTTGCAAATTATCGATGGACCGCTGAAAGGATTGCATTCACGCGTTGTCATCATTATTGATGAAAGCGGAAAAATAATTTATACGCAGCAAGTACCCGAAATTGTTGACGAACCCAATTACGAAAAAGCACTGGCAGCTTGTAAGTAAATGGCTAAGATAAAAAGGGTTAAGGTTTAACGTCAGAGGTAAAATAATTTTTCCAAATCTACTCCCTTGCCCATTTGTGAAAGGATTGGAGATAGGATAAAAATTTTATCCCGAAATACTTATAGTCCGGAGTAACTTCTCATCAATGATCTCAATATCATTATTATTAATATTGATGATGTTATCTTTTTTTAGTTCCGATAATATTCTCACTGCGCTTTCTGTAGATAAAGCGGCTAGCTCAGCAATATCTTTTCTTGAAATAACACCTTTTATTATATTGCTTTCAAAAATATTTTCTTTCAGATAAAGTAAAATATCGGCCATTCTCCCTAATGCCTGCTTATTAGCTATGCACGACAAGCGTTTCAAATGACGTTCTGTTGTTACGCAATACCATTTTAAAATATTCCCGGCAAATTCAGGATTGTTCGCTATTGTATCACTAAAAAAAGTATTCTCAACAATATATACTGAGCATGGTGTTAATGCTGCCCCTGAAAAATTGTATACCCCTGAACCATATAACGACGAAAGACCAATAAAATCAAATGGTTTAATAATGCTAAAGTTAAAACCTCTTTCCTGAACACCTTCCAAATAATTTTTTGATAACCCTTCACTAAGCAACATGATATATGATGTGATAGAGCCTTGCTTGCACATGGTCTCCCCTTTTTTAAACTTTATCTGAACACGTGTAAATTTTTCAATTTCATGATCAGTTAATTTTAAATCCTTTAACCATTTATAAAGGCTATCCTCTTTTTTTGACGAAGCAATCCCATTTTGGCTTTCCATTTCTTTTATGGTCTGCCGCATTCTTTTTAATAAAAAGAAATTACTGAGTTTCGAAGCTATCGTATTCAGCAACGAAATTTCTTCAGTTACAAAAATTCTTTTTTCCGTTTTTATAGGCTTAATGTATACAACGGAAATTTCACCAATTTCTTTATTATCAACTAAAATAGGTGATGTTAATTTTAATTCGGTATCCTTATATCCTTCAGAACATAATTCAATATTATCGTAAACTATCCTCGATTTGCATATTTCAGTAAACCGCCAGCCTTTAGGGATAATTTCAATAACTTTTTTTAATATGATTCCTATTTCCGAATCGAAATCATTTAAAACTCCGTCAACCTGATAAATGCAGTTCAGTTCTTTCGTGCGTTCATCAAGATTTTTTATAAGCGACGTAATATTCTCATTTTCAGTCATCACATTAATGCTTCATTCATAAAAGTTGAACAAAATTAATAAAAAACACTCATTATAAAAATTTTACGCTGATGAATTGATATAAATCAATCCTTCAATTGACAAATATCATCTGAAACATGTATTTAATACAACATTAATTTTTATGTCAGAAAACATAACTTGAGTAATTTCGCATCACTTAATTAATAAATTATTAATCTCAAAAAATCTTTATTATGAACGTTGACAAAATAATGAACGACTTATCCAAAAAAAATCCCGGAGAAGTTGAATTTTTACAGGCAGTAAGAGAAGTTCTTGAATCTATTGTAGATGTTGTAGAAGCTAATCCACAATTTGAAGAAGCAAATATTATTGAACGCATTATAGAACCCGACAGGGCTTTAACTTTTAAAGTTCCATGGGCTGATGATAATGGAAAAATCCATGTTAACAGAGGATATAGAATCCAATTCAATAATGCAATTGGACCTTACAAAGGTGGTTTACGTTTCCACCCAAGTGTAAATTTAAGTATTCTTAAATTCTTAGGTTTTGAACAAATTTTCAAAAACAGTCTTACCTCATTACCTATGGGTGGTGCAAAAGGTGGTTCTGATTTCAATCCAAAAGGTAGATCAAATGCTGAAGTTATGCGTTTCTGCCAAAGCTTTATGATGGAACTTCATAAAATAATAGGACCTGAAACTGACGTACCTGCTGGTGATATTGGTGTTGGTGGACGTGAAATTGGTTACTTATATGGAATGTACAAGAGATTAACTCATGAACATACTGGCGTACTTACCGGAAAAGGATTAAACTGGGGTGGATCACTCGTTCGTCCTGAAGCTACAGGTTTTGGTAACGTATATTTTGCAGAAGAAATGTTAAAAACCAAAGGACAAAGCTTTAAAGGTAAAACCGTTGCTATATCTGGTTTTGGTAATGTTGCATGGGGTGCTGCTTTAAAAGTTAACCAGTTAGGCGGTAAAGTAATTACTATTTCTGGTCCTGATGGATACATCTATGATAAAGATGGTATCAGCGGAAAGAAAATTGATTATATGCTTGAATTACGTGCTTCAAACCAAGATATTGTAAGACCTTACAGTTTTGAATTTGGTGCAGAATTCCATGAAGGTAAAAAACCTTGGGAAGTAAAATGTGATATCGCATTACCTTGCGCAACACAAAATGAATTGAATGGTGATGATGCAAAAAAATTAATTGCAAACGGATGTATCTGTGTTTGTGAAGGAGCTAATATGCCTTCAACACCAGAAGCTGTTGAATTATTTATTGAAAAGAAAATATTGTTTGCACCTGGAAAAGCTGCAAATGCTGGTGGAGTTGCAACCTCAGGATTAGAAATGAGCCAGAACTCAATGAAATTGAACTGGACTGCAGAAGAAGTTGATAAGAGGTTACATGAAATCATGACGAATATTCATGCTTCATGTGTGAAGTACGGAAAAGACAGTAGTGGGTATGTTAATTATGTGAAAGGTGCTAACGTAGCAGGTTTCCTTAAAGTTGCTAACGCAATGCTGGATTTGGGATTTTAATAAAAATTAAGGAAACTTAATAGTTAAAAAGCTGTCTTATTATTGGGCAGCTTTTTTTTACTGTTTATGCTGATTAGGAAAAGGTTTTTTCGATTTATTTTTATTAATGTTCATGAGTCCGTTTCCCGAAACCATGAACTTGCGCTACAAACAGTTTGTTTGCAATTTTTTTACAAATTATATCTATCCACAATAAGCTAGGATAAATCATTTCCGTATCGGTATAAATCGTTCCAATCATCTTTGCTTTTGCAAACCTGTTAAAAATAAAGTATAAAATGTTATTAAATAATATTTGGAGTTTCCTCAGGAAAAAAGCAGGGAAAAATCAAAACGCTTTAATAGTGTG
>DAOQAK010000054.1 GCA_035353855.1 Bacteroidales bacterium
GACGATTTTCAGCTTTCTTTGTTCCCTGTTTGAAATTTTTGAGGAAACTCCAAAAGGTAAATCAGAAATCTGCATTTTTTAAAGTAGTTTATTATATAAGGTGTAAAAATTTTATTTTAATTTTGCAGCCTGAATTCAGTACATAAGGAATTCACGAAATATTTAGAATTATGAATGAAATGAAAAAAAAATTATTTTCCGAATTCCCTCCTGTTACTACAAAAGAATGGGAAGAAAAAATTATTGCCGATCTGAAAGGCGCTGATTATGAAAAAAAATTAATCAGCAAAACAACCGAAGGAATAAAAATTAAACCCTATTACCGTTCGGAAGATATTGCAAATATTGAGCATTTGAAATCTTTCCCGGGTGAATTTCCTTTTGTCAGAGGAACAAAAAAAACCGATAACCACTGGGAAGTGCGTCAGGATGTAGAAGAACTCAATCCTGAAAAAGCAAATAAGTTAGCAAAAGAAATTATTCGGAAAGGTGTTGATGCTATTGGTTTCAATGCAAAAGATGTTGAAGACAGTAACGACATGAAGGCATTGCTTGCCGGAATTGATTTGGAAAAAACAGCTATTCATTTTTATTCATCAAATTCTTTCCCGGTAACTTTTAATTTATTTACCGAAGAGTTAAAAAGACAAAAAGTTGATTTGAAAAAAGTGAAGGGCAGCTTTAATTTCGATTCATTAAGTTATTTCCTTCTCTACGGAAAATTTTATACCAGCGAAGACAATAATTTTATTGAAGCAGCTTCGCTCTTAGGAAATGTTGTGAAGAACATTCCTCAATTTGATTGTATAAATATTAACGGGCAATATTTTCACAATGCAGGTGCAAGCGTATCGCAGGAACTGGCTTTCAGTTTAGCATCAGCAAATGAATACCTGGTGAAATTTACTGAAAGAGAATGTAAGATTTCTGATGTTGCTTCACATCTGCGTTTCACTTTTGCAACCGGTTCAAATTATTTTCTTGAAATTGCAAAGTTCCGTGCAGTTCGCATGCTGTGGGCAAAAATTGTTGAACAATATAATCCTTCCGATAAAAATGCATGCATGATGAAAATTCATGCAGTAACATCCACATGGAATAAGTCGGTTTACGATCCTTATGTTAACATGCTTCGAAACACTACTGAAGCAATGTCGGCAGCAATTGGCGGTTGTGATTCAATGACTGTATATCCGTTTGACATTACTTATAAAAAAGCAGATAATTTTTCAGAACGCGTTGCACGCAATGTACAATTGGTGCTGAAAGAGGAAGCATACCTTGATAAAATTGTTGACCCTGCCGGTGGTTCATATTATATCGAATCATTGACCGATTCCATTGCAGAAGCATCATGGAAAATGTTTTTAAAGATTGAAGAACAGGGCGGATTTATTAATGCAGTTAAGTCGGGTTATATTAGAGAAGAGATTGAAAACACCTGTCAGAAAAGAGATATGGACATTGCCATGCGAAAGCAGGTAATACTTGGTACAAACCAATATCCGAATCTTAAAGAAACAATGTTGGATAAAATTGCTCCCAATACAGACCTTTCTGCACTTGGTGGATTAAAACAGTATCGGGGCTCGCAGGCATTTGAAGCATTAAGATTATCAACAGAATCTTATGAAAAGGAAGGACATAAAATTCCTTCGGTCTTTTTATTCACCATTGGAAATCTTGCAATGCGTAAGGCAAGAGCAACATTCGCCACAAACTTTTTCGGATGTGCTGGATATAAAATTATCGACAACCCGGGTTTCAAAGAGGTGAATGAAGGTGTTGCTGCAGCATTAAAATCAAAAGCTGAAATTATCGTTTTCTGTAGTTCTGATGATGAGTATGCAACATTGGTTCCTGAAGCATGCAATAAATTGAAGATGGAAAAATCAGACGCATATTTAGTAGTTGCAGGAAATCCGACTGCAATCGTAGAACAGTTGCAGCAAGCCGGAGTTACTGATTTTATTCATGTTCGTTCAAATGTTTTGGCAACATTGGAAAAATATAAAAGTTTGTTTGGAATAATTTAATTATTGATTTAAGATTTTATAAAATATATGAGACCTGATTTTTCAAAAATAGATTTCAGAAAATCATCGAAAGAAAAAACTTCTTTTAGTGAATGGGAAAAGAAAAATAAGATAGAGAAAAGCTGGATGACTGCTGAACAAATTCCTGTTAAACCTGCTTTTGGTGAAAACGATTTGCTTGGCATGGAGCATTTGAATTATGCTGCTGGTATTCCTCCATATTTACGCGGACCATATTCAACAATGTATGTGATGCAACCATGGACTATCAGGCAGTATGCAGGTTTTTCAACTGCTGAAGAATCGAATGCTTTTTATCGTCGTAATCTGGCTGCCGGACAAATGGGATTATCGGTTGCATTCGACCTTGCAACGCATCGTGGTTACGATTCTGATCATGAGCGCGTGGTTGGCGATGTTGGAAAAGCCGGTGTTGCCATCGATTCCATTCTTGATATGAAAATTCTTTTCGACCAGATTCCACTCGATAAAATGTCCGTTTCAATGACGATGAATGGTGCCGTATTACCGGTACTTGCATTTTATATTGTTGCTGCAGAAGAACAAGGGGTGAGTATGGAAAAATTAAGCGGCACAATTCAAAATGATATTCTGAAAGAGTTCATGGTGCGCAACACTTATATTTATCCACCGCTTCCATCAATGAAAATCATTGCTGATATTTTTGAATTCACTTCTAAAAATATGCCTAAGTTCAATTCTATCAGTATTAGCGGATATCACATGCAGGAAGCAGGAGCAACCTGCGACATCGAACTGGCTTATACGTTAGCTGACGGACTTGAATATCTGCGTACTGGTGTGAATGCAGGAATGGACATCGATAGTTTTGCGCCACGCTTATCATTCTTCTGGGCTGTAGGGATGAATCATTTCATGGAAATTGCAAAGATGCGTGCAGCAAGAATGTTGTGGGCAAAAATTGTAAAACAATTCAATCCTAAAAATCCTAAATCGCTTGCATTGCGCACACACTGCCAGACTTCAGGATGGAGTTTAACTGAACAGGATCCATTCAATAATGTTGCACGTACTTGTGTTGAAGCTATGGGTGCAGCACTTGGTCACACACAATCATTACATACCAATGCGCTTGATGAAGCAATTGCATTGCCTACCGATTTCTCAGCACGTATTGCACGTAACACACAAATTTATTTACAGGAAGAAACTGGAATTTGTAAAGTTGTTGACCCATGGGCAGGTTCATATTATGTTGAATCGCTCACTCATGAAATTGCAAATAAAGCATGGGCATTGATCCAGGAAGTAGAAGAACTTGGTGGCATGGCAAAAGCTATTGAAACCGGTTTGCCAAAAATGCGAATTGAAGAAGCTGCTGCAAGAAAGCAGGCACGCATCGATTCGGGAAAAGATATTATTGTTGGAGTGAATAAATTCAAACTGGATAAAGAAGACCCACTCGACATTCTTGAAATTGATAATTCAGCAGTTCGTGAATCACAGATTGCACGTTTGAAAAAACTTCGTGCTGAAAGAAATGAAGCGGAAGTAAAATCAGCACTTGAAGAAATTACCAAAGCATGCGAAACAGGAAAAGGAAATCTGCTATCACTGGCAATTGATGCAACTCGCAAAAGAGCATCACTCGGAGAAATTTCTTTTGCATGTGAAAAAATATTCGGAAGATACAAAGCAACTATTCGTTCAATATCGGGAGTATATTCTATGGAAATAGCAAACGATGATAAATTTAAACAAGCACAACAACTAGCTGATAAATTTGCAAAGCTGGAAGGACGTCGTCCTCGTATTATGATTGCAAAAATGGGACAGGATGGTCACGACCGCGGAGCAAAAGTCATTGCAACAAGTTTTGCCGATCTTGGCTTTGATGTGGATATGGGACCATTATTCCAGACCGCAAAAGAAGCCGCAAAACAAGCAGTAGAAAACGATGTTCATATTATTGGAGTTTCAAGTTTGGCTGCAGGTCACAAAACTTTGATTCCTCAGGTTATTGATGAATTGAAGAAACTTGGTCGCGATGATATCATGGTCATTGCCGGTGGTGTAATACCAGCACAGGATTACGACTTTTTATATAAAGCCGGAGTTGTTGGTATATTTGGTCCGGGAACAAGCATTCCTGATGCTGCTGTGAAAATTCTTCAGATATTAATTGATAGTGTTATTAAAGAAGATTAATTTTTAAGAAATGATTTTTATATGCAGGCTCGGCGTAAAGCGCCGAGCCTGCTTTTTTATAATCTAATTAAAAAAATATACAATTGTTGCAACAACCTGTTCTTTGTAGGTATGATATAAATTTTTCTTTCAGTATTAGCTCTTTGTTTTTGAATTAAAAGCTTATTATCTTTACAGCATACTTTATTATTTTATAATAATTATTCATAAAACAAAGAGCTATGAAAACACCAACAAATCATTTAATCGTTTTTTTTATTTTTATTTCAATGAATGTTTTTTCACAAGAAATAAACAGAACAAAAATTGATGAGAAATCACAAATGGAAGTTTTAATTGGATTATGCAATAGAGATGGTTTAAAATCGGATTTATTTAAAGCCTATTATGAAGCAGAATACAATTCGTATAAAACGGATACAGCAGTTATAAATAAAATCAAAACTGCTATCAAAGAAAAAAACATCACTATAACTATTGTGATGGGTTCATGGTGTGGAGACAGCCAGGAGCAGGTTCCGCGTTTTTATAAAATTCTTGATGAAACAGGATTTGGCGAAAACAATGTTACATTGTATTGTGTTGATCGCACAAAAAAAACGGATAAAGGAGAAACGGATAGTTTGAATATACAACTAGTGCCTACATTTATTTTTTATAAAGACGGAAAAGAAATTGGAAGAATTATTGAAACACCAACATTGACTCTTGAAAAGATATTTTTTGAAATTGCATCATAAAAAAAGCCCTCTCAAAATTTTGAGAGGGCTTTTTTTATGATGCAATTTAATTACTTTTTCTTAGCAACTTTTTTCTTTGGAGCTGCTTTCTTTACTACTTTCTTAACTACTTTCTTAACAACTTTTTTCTTTGGAGCTGCTTTTTTTACAACTTTTTTCTTTGGAGTTGTTTTTTTAACTGTTTTTTTTGTTGTAGCCATTTGTTTGTTTTTTTTGGATTTTACATAGCAAAGATACATTATAATTTTTTATATAATAACATTTTTTATAATTTTATTAATAATTTTGTTAACAATAAAAAGTGAATAAACATAATCATTCATTATGATAGAAGAAAACAAACATTCCGCAATGAAGGTGAATAAAGGGATTCCGCAACCTTCATCATTGAATGATGAGTCTGCAAAAAAATTTGTTCAGAAAAAAAGAAATTCACTTTCTGTTTCAGAATATGTAAATGGAATTCTTGAAGGAAACAGAACTATTCTTGGACGCGCTATAACCCTTGTGGAAAGCTCACTTCCGAAGCATCATAATTTAGCACAAAAAATTATTGAGAAATGTATTCCATATTCTGGTAATTCAATTCGAATTGGTATAACAGGAATTCCTGGTGTAGGAAAAAGTACATTTATTGAAGCCCTCGGGAAATACTTAACAGCAAAGGGAAATAAGATTGCTGTTTTAGCAATTGATCCAAGCAGTCAAATTTCAAAAGGAAGTATTTTAGGTGATAAAACCCGAATGGAAGATTTATCTGTTGACCCGAATGCATTTATTCGTCCGTCTCCTTCTGCAGGAACACTTGGCGGTGTTGCACGTAAAACACGCGAATCTATTATACTTTGCGAAGCAGCAGGTTTCGATACAATCTTTGTTGAAACAGTTGGTGTAGGACAATCAGAAACAGCGGTGAATGGTATGGTGGATTTTTTTCTGTTGCTTATGATTGCAGGTGCAGGAGATGAGCTGCAGGGAATAAAACGCGGTATAATGGAAATGGCAGATGCAATTGTGATAAATAAATCCGATGGACAAAATATTTTAAAATCAAATACTGCAAGAACTGAATTTCAAAATGCGTTGCATCTTTTTCCTCCTACACCTTCAGGATGGATCCCTTTGGTGGAAACCTGTTCGGCAAGAACAAATGCAGGAATAGATAAAGTTTGGGAAATTATACTTTCATATATTGCTTTAACAAAAAAGAATAATTATTTTTATAATAAGCGTCAGGAACAAGCAAAATACAGGATGATCGAAATGATTAACGATGCGCTTAAAGAAAAATTTTATCAAAATACTGACGTGAACATTTTAATTCAGTCAGTCGAAAAAGAATTGCTTGAACAAAAGATCAGTTCTTATTCTGCTGCACAAAAATTACTTGATACATATTTTTTATCGTTGAAAAAATAATTTTAATATCAAAGTGTATTCTTAAATTCATTTTTATTCTTTGGCGGAAAAAGTACTGAAGCGAGAATGCTCATCGATAAAATTCCAAGTATGATATATAGCGAAACATTTGTAGGAATATGAATATGTAAAGGATATTGAGCTATGACCATTTTCAATCCGATAAATGTTAGCAGCACCGACAAACCATCTTTCAGGTAGTAGAAATAATTGAACATATTCATAACAAGGAAAAATAAGGAACGTAACCCGAGTATTGCAAAAATATTTGAAAAGAAAACAATAAACGGGTCTTTGGTAACCGAGAAAATTGCAGGCACCGAATCAACAGCAAACACCACATCCGAAAATTCAATCACCAGCAAAACAACAAACAATGGAGTAACAAGCCATCGTTTATTTTTTCTTATAAAAAAATGTTGTCGTACAACACGGGAATATACCGGAAAATTTTTTGCTGCGAATTTTACTACAGGATGATTTTCTGTATCAATTTTATCATTATCTTTTCTTGTCAGAAACATTTTAATTCCTGTAAATATCAGGAATGCGCCAAAGATGTATAATACCCATTCAAATTTTTGTATGATGGCGCTGCTTATAAAAATAAAAAGAAAACGCATGATAATCGCTCCAAGAATACCCCAGAATAATACCCGATGATAATATTTCTGCTGAACTCCAAAAGAAAGAAAAATTAAAAGGATAACAAAAACATTATCTATCGATAATGCATATTCAATTAAATAACCGGTAATATATTCTAGTGATAAATTTTCATTATAGATTGATAGATTTTTTTCAAAAGAATTTTTCATGTCAACCTGAACGGGTTGTTCGTATTTTTCAACAACATGTTTTAAATCGTTATTGTTTCCAATTCCGTGTATCAGTTCGCCGTATGTTTTTATAAAAAAGAAAAAACCGATAGCCAGAGAAATCCATAATACCGACCACATCATTGCTTCACGAAATCGTATCACGTGGCTTTTCCTGTTAAACACTCCCAAATCGAGTATAAGAATAGAAATAATAAAAACCAGGAATGAAAAAAAGAATATCGATTCTTTTGATAGCATTTTAAAATTGTTTGTTGCAAAGTTATCTAATTATACTGATACAGAACAGGCTTACAAAGACTTTTTTAAGATAAATATTTTATCCACGACAAGTCGAGATGAATCAGCATAACGCGTTCTGGTCATTTTTCAGTCGCTGTGGCGACCTGGTAATAAAGGATACAAGTGAGCCTGAACAAATAAAAATATATTTATTACTTTTGATTTATATATAAATTTCTGATATGAGATATAAATTATTTTTGATAGCTGTTTTTATTTTATACAACTATTCTTTGTTTTCACAAAAAATATTACCGGTAATAAAAGCGAATTCAAAATCGGTTGATATCAGGGATGGCGATAAATTAAATAAAAACGCATGGAATATTTCGCCTGAAATAAAACCGGATATTTATACTACTTCAAATAAGAAAGTAACTTTTTACACCGATATAGATTCAATAACTTTTTTTATTAAACATAAAAAAGTTTATGATTTTATTATTCTTCTAAATAATAAAGATACAGCATTAACACAAATAAAATTCGGGAAAGATAAATCAACACCTGCTTATTTAGATATTTTAAAAAAGGCTGATAAGTATGATTATTCAGACCGAAGAGAAATTCCTGAATTTACTTATCAATCTATGGATAATCCTAACCTGGTTGAATTAAGAAAAAAATATAACCTGGATTCAATTGCAGGAAGCGGGAATGACGTTTTAAAAATTTTAAATTTATTACATTGGACTCACAATTTAATTCCTCATGACGGGAACCATGAAAACCCTTCTGTTAAAAATGCAATTAATATGATTTCTATATGCGCACAGGATAAACTTGGATTGAACTGCAGGGGGCTTGCAACGGTTTTAAATGAATGTTATTTGTCATTAGGGTTTCCATCAAGAATCGTAACATGTTATCCTAAAGATTCTGTTTTTGATGATTGCCATGTAATAAACATGGTTTTTTCAAAAGAGTTAAAAAAATGGCTTTGGATTGACCCTACAAATGATGCATATATAATGAATGAAAAAGGAAAATTATTGAGTATTGAAGAAGTAAGAGAAAGGTTAATTAACAAAAAGCCATTAATTTTAAACCCGGATGCAAATTGGAATAATAAATTTTCTGTTGTAAAAGAAGATTATTTGGATGTTTATATGGCTAAGAATTTATACAGGATGGAATGTCCTCTTGTAAGTGAATACAACATGGAAACAAAAGAAAAAGATAAAAAAATTACTTATGTGGAACTGTTGCCGGTTGATGCTTTTAATCAAACACCACAAAAGGAAGAAAAATATTATCAGAAATCGGGAGTAACGTACATTAATTACAAAACAAATAATCCTGGTTTATTTTGGACTATTCCAAAATAGAAAAATTATAATGTTCAGGAAGTATTAACGAAATGATGAAAAATATTTATCACTTGTTCTTAAAAACAAAATGGTGGAAAAAGCTTATCATACTTTTTCTGATTTTTTTTCCATTACGTTTTTTATTTGGAATTTTTTCCGAGTTCTGGTTTGAAGATGAAATTCAAATTTATCTTATTGGTTTAAAATTTTACTCAACCGGTCATTGGCCATATTTCGGTCCTGATGTGGTTTATACGTTTTCGCAGATACCGGGCGCATTGCAGGGATTACTGGTAGCATTCCCTTTTTATATTTTTAAAATTCCCGAAGCGCCTTATATATTATTAAACCTTTTAAGTTTCTTTTCTCTTTTTTTGTTAGGTTATTATATAATAAGGTATCATACTCCAAATATTCCTGAATGGTTTTTATGGATATGGATATTTACAGCTCCATGGGTATTGAGTTTTTCAACACATATTATCAATCCTTCTTATGTGCTTCCGGCTGCAATTTTATTTTTTATTTCATTACTTGAAATCATTCCGGCGACAAATAAGAATTTTATAAAACCAAATACTGCATTTTTCTTTTTAGGTTTTTGTGTGATCTGGATTTTCCAGCTTCATCTTTCGTGTATACTTTTGATCCCATTCATTTGTATTGCTTTTTATTTTTCATTGAAGAAAGATTTAAAAAGTTTTTTCACTTCATTATCGTGTTTTATCATTGGTTGTGTAATCAGCGGAATTACTCTTTTCCCTACTTTATTCAAATATGGAATTAGCGCGGGAAGTGGCGATGCTGCTTCAAACATTGTATTTAATGTATCAAACATAAAAGAAGTGTTAACGGTGCTTGTTCGCATATTATCATTTGCAAGTTTTGAGCTGACACGTTTTATGGGTTCAAATACGGTTGAACGATTAAATTTTGCTTCACAATATTATTGGGCAATCCCTTTTATTGTAATAGTTGGTATCATAGGAATTGCACAGGTGGGCTGGATGATCATTGCATGGTTTAGCAAAAATGAAAATGAAAGTTGGAGCGCCATAAAATATTTAATATTGATTTCATTTTTGTTTACGTATTTCAGTTTTTTCTTTTCTGTAAAAGGACCATCATCACATACTTTTTATTTGTTGTTGCCATTGGCAATGATATATTCATTTTATTGCTGGCAATTTTTATTCAAAAGGAAATGGATAAAAATTATTGCTGCCATATTTCTTTTATCGGGAATAATTTTTCATGTTGCCTTAGGCATACATAATTATAAAAATAAATCGATGTATATAAACAGGGGAAAGCCACTAAAAGCGATACAACAAAAAGATTATACAATTCTTGGAGAAAGAAGAACGTACGACAGGAATAAATAAAAAAGCGGAAGCATAATGCTGCCGCTCCTTTGCGAATAATAAAATTAATTAATGATTTTAGTAAAGAAAACTTAGCAGAATTCCTGCTGCAACAGCGCTGCCAATAACTCCGGCAACGTTAGGTCCCATTGCATGCATAAGTAGATGATTGGACTTATCATATTCTAAACCTACAACCTGCGAAACCCTTGCGCTATCTGGAACTGCAGAAACACCTGCATTTCCAATAAGCGGATTAATTTTATTTCCTTCTTTAAGAAATAAATTTATGATTTTACAAAACATAACACCGCCAAATGTTGCAACAATAAATGATGCTGCACCAAGTGCAAAAATTCCTACCGATTTTGTAGTAAGAAAAGTTGTTGCCTGTGTAGATGCGCCTACAGTTAAGCCGATAAGAATAGTTACTATGTCAATTAAAGGTCCTTTAGCTGTGTCGGCTAAGCGTTTTGTTACACCACTTTCTTTCAAAATATTTCCAAAGAATAACATTCCTAAAAGCGGTAATCCGCTGGGAACAATAAAGCAGGTAAGAAGTAACCCAAAAATAGGGAATAAAACTTTTTCTTTTTTTGATACAACTCTTGGTGGTTTCATTTTAATTAAACGCTCTTTATTTGTTGTTAAAAGCCGCATAATAGGAGGTTGAATAACCGGAACAAGCGCCATATATGAATATGCTGAAATTGCAATAGCTCCCATTAAATCAGGTGCAAGTTTTGATGAAAGAAAAATTGCAGTAGGTCCATCGGCGCCACCAATAATACCAATAGCTCCTGCCTGAGCTGCATCAAAACCTAATCCCAGAGCTGCCATGTACGCACCAAAAATACCAAGCTGGGCAGCAGCGCCGATTAATATTAATTTAGGATTTGAAATAAGAGCAGAAAAATCAGTCATTGCTCCAATACCTAAAAATATCAATGGAGGATACACTCCTTGGATTACGCCAAAATACAAGTAATTCATTACACTGCCGGTTTCATAAATTCCAATCTTTAACCCGGGGTAAAAAGGAATGTTTCCAATTAAAATCCCGAAACCAATAGGAATTAACAGCAGAGGTTCATATTCTTTTATTATTGCAAGAGCTATAAAAGATAACCCGACAAGAATCATTATTATATGACCAACAGTAAAATTAGCAAAAGCAGTATATGTAAAAAACTGGTTAAGATGTTCAGTTAAAAAATTCCAAAAATTATTCATAATATTTATCTCCTGTTAATCAATAATTATTAATGTATCTCCCTCCATAACGGAATCACCTTTTGAAATTTTAATTGCTTTTACTGTTCCTTCTTTATCGGAATTTATATTATTCTCCATTTTCATAGCTTCAAGAATAATGAGTTTTTGTCCTATTTTTATAGAGTCTCCAACATTAACATGAATGCTTAGAATTACACCGGGAAGAGGAGCTTTAATGGTTCCTCCGCCTTTGGGATCCGAGGGGTTACTTGTTTTTGCTGTAGATTTATTTGAATCAGTAGAGGGAACAGAATCTGTTCTTATTAATTTTGGTGTTTTTGTAGGTTGAAGATTTTTATCAACCTCCACTTCATATAAAATTCCATTTACTTCAATTTTTGCAATGTTATCTTCAATGTTTTGAATCTCTACATCGTATTGGTTTCCCTGAATTTTAAACTTGAATTTTTTCATATGATGTGTTAATTTTTAAGAGCGTTTCGTAATCCGTATATTTTTGAACTCCATGGAGAATAAGTTCGTGCAACTTTTTTAATTGTAAGAAGGGTGTTTTCATGGTCGTGAAGGTCGCTTTGATAAAAATGTAACGCTAAACCTATAGCTGCTCCCAATTCTCCTGTAGTGTCTTCTTTTATTTTTTCAGCTTCTTCTACTTTCCCTTTTTTTATCAGGCTGCGTTTTTTAAAATCGATAGAATAAATTTTTGCCAGATTTTTAAAAGTAAGATAAATAAGAATTAAAGATGAAAAAACTACCGACATTGCTATAACCGTCATTCCAATACCTATCGGGTCGAGCTTTAAAAAATCATTTGCTGCCTGATGAGATGCTGACGTTGCAGTTTGTTGTAAAATAATAAATGTTGTCATTATTAAAATTATAATGGTAAATTAGAATGTTTCTTTGGTGGATTAGTGTCTTTCTTTGTTGCCAGCGATTGCAGCGCCCTGATGATTCTGAAACGTGTATTCCTTGGTTCAATTACATCATCAATATAACCGTATTTTGCAGCATTGTAAGGATTAGCAAATTTCTCTTTATATTCATCTTCTTTTTTCTGAATAAAATCGCTCTTTTCTTTTTCGTCAGTAATTGCTTTTAAATCTTTCTGGAACAAAACCTCTATTGCACCTTTAGGTCCCATTACTGCTATTTCAGCTGTTGGCCATGCATAATTAATATCACCACGAAGTTGTTTCGAACTCATTACATCATGTGCGCCGCCGTATGATTTACGAAGAGTTATTGTAACTTTAGGAACAGTAGCTTCACCATAGGCAAATAATAATTTTGCACCATGTAAAATAATGCCGCCATATTCCTGTGCGGTGCCGGGTAAAAATCCGGGAACATCAACCAATGTTACTAATGGAATATTAAAGGCATCGCAGAATCGTACAAAACGTGCTGCTTTACGCGAAGCATTGATATCAAGTACTCCGGCAAGATAATTCGGTTGGTTTGCTACAATCCCTACAGGCATCCCGTTAAATTTTGCATAACCTATAACAATGTTTGGCGCATAGTAACGCTGCACTTCCATGAATTCGCCATCATCAACAATGGAATGAATAATATCTTTTACATCATATGGTTTATTCGGGTTGTCGGGAATAATGGCATTCAGCGAATCTTCCAGTCTGTCAATTGGATCGGAGCATATTGCTAAAGGAGGATCTTCTAAATTATTTTGCGGAAGATAGGACAGGAGTTTGCGAATGAGCAGTATTCCTTCTTTTTCATCTTCTGCTACAAAATGATTTACTCCTGATTTAGAACCATGAACCATTGCACCTCCGAGCTCTTCTTCAGTAACAACTTCACCGGTAACCGTCTTAACAACTTTTGGTCCGGTAACAAACATGTAGCTGTTAAGCTTTGTCATTAAAATAAAATCGGTAAGAGCTGGCGAATACACAGCGCCACCTGCGCAGGGTCCGAAAATAGCAGATATCTGTGGAATTACTCCTGATGCCATAATGTTACGCTGGAAAATTTCAGCATAGCCACCAAGACTACGAACACCTTCCTGTATACGCGCTCCGCCGCTATCGTTAATACCAATAACGGGAGCTCCCATCTTTAATGCTTTATCGTAAAGTTTGCAGATTTTTTGCGCGTATGCTTCCGAAAGCGAACCGCCAAAAACTGTGAAATCCTGGGAAAAAACATAAACGATTCTTCCGTCAATTGTTCCATATCCGGTAACCACTCCGTCGGAAAGATACGTTTCTTTTTCAAGCCCGAAATCACGGCAGTTATGAGTAACGAACATATCGAATTCTTCAAAACTTCCGTCGTCGAGCAATAATTCAATTCGTTCGCGGGCGGTCATTTTTCCTTTTTTATGTTGCGAATCTATTCGTTTCTGACCTCCGCCCAACTTGGCTTGTTCGCGTTTATCCAGCAGTTCCTGAATTTTATCCTGGTGACCCATGGTTGTTATTATTGTTTGTTGTTGTAATGAATATTTTTATAAAACGATATGCTTAAATTATTTCTTTTCGCAGAATTCGGTTAACACTCCGATTGTTGATTTTGGATGAAGGAAAGCGATTTCAAGTCCTTCGGCACCTTTGCGTGGAGCTTTATCGATAAGCTGGATATTTTTTGTTTCCATTTCTTTTAACGAAGACTCAATACCATTAACGGCAAATGCAAGGTGATGAATCCCTTCTCCTTTTTTTTCAATGAATTTTCCTATAGCTCCTTCGGGGTCGGTTGATTCAAGTAATTCAATTTTTGTTTGACCAACCATAAAGAAAGCAGTTTTTACTTTTTGGTCTTTTACTTCTTCAATAGCGTAGCACTTCAATCCCAGGATATTTTCATAATAGTTGATAGCTTCCTGTAAATTTTTTACTGCAATCCCAATATGTTCAATATGTGAAATGTTCATAAGTGATTAGTTGTTAATTTTTTCACAAATATAATGTGTTTTCTCCTTCTAAAAATGCTTTTTTTTATTTTTTAGAAAAAATAGACAAATCCTCTGTTAACATTCAATGAAATAAGGATTTTTGTTTGATAAATAAAGGTAAAAGGAAGATTAATTTTCCACATTCCATTCCAGTTCCATGTCCCAATTTGCTTTAACCTGGATGGAGTTTGGGTTATAATAAACTTTTTCGGGTTGAATTTTTTCAAGATAATTTCCTGTATCCCACTTACCGTTATTATTGGTATCGACAATAACCTTAATCTTATAATTTCCGGGTTTCAAAAAATTAAACTTAATAGTACCTTCACCAACAATAGACTTTTCATCCATAGCAACATCTTTTTCATTCACAACCTGGATAAGCAAATGATCATTAATATTTTTTGGATGAATTTGTAAAATGATGTTTCCGTAATCCCTGTTTTCGGTTGTTTTAAAATTGATTTTTAAAGTATCATTTGGAAGATCGAACATATCGCGGAATGTAGCCGGTGGAATAAAAAGTGAATAATTTGTTCCTTCTTTCCATTTATAATCAATTTTTATTTTTCGAAGTATTATGTCGGATGTACTTATATTAGAAGAATCAAAAAATATGACAGGTGTAATGGTATCTTTATTATTTTCTGTGAAGATGATTTTATTAAAATCATGTTTTACTATAGGATTTGAAAACTCAATAGTAATGGGTTTATAATAATCAAAAGAAGAATTCCCGGAAACATTAGGTTTTAAATGCAAAGGTAAAATACCTCCACCGCGTCCACTTGTTTTAGTCTTTTTTTTCATAAGACCGATTTCGGCTGTATCAAGAATTGTTTTATTGTCGATTACTTCAATAATGAGCGAATCGTCTTCTGGGTTATTCATCCAAAGAGTAAGTGTATCTTTAGTTTTATTGGATTCAACTTTATAACCTGAACCTTTTTTTATAATTTCATTCAATGAATAATTTTCAAGTGGTTTGCGGAAAATAAGGTTTATCTTACCATACATTATTGCCGATGCTTTTAATAAACGTTGAACGGATGGCGCTTCTTCAAACAGGTTCAGGTTGAAAACAGTATTTTTATATTGAGATATTGAGTCTTTTGTTGTATCAATCACTTCGGGTTTTATCAGTGTATCAAGGAATGCTATTTTTTCATTAGGCTGATCGAAAAGATAATCACTGTTCACATCTTTCAAAGCGAAAATCTTAAAGGAATTATCATGTACACTGCTGAAATAAAATGAACCGTCAGCTTCTGTTTTTGCTAAATAATAAGGTGTTTTTTTTAAGGGAACAGAATCTTCGTATTGAGTATAAAGCATTACAAAAACATCACTTTCGGGAATTTGAGTGAATGCATTTTTAACTACACCTTTTATCACAAGTGTATCAATGTTCTGTCCTGTAGAAAAAACAAAACGATAATTCGATAAAATATTTT
This sequence comes from Bacteroidales bacterium, assembly GCA_035353855.1. Taxonomy (NCBI): domain Bacteria; kingdom Pseudomonadati; phylum Bacteroidota; class Bacteroidia; order Bacteroidales; species Bacteroidales bacterium. Next base: position 15,791 of record DAOQAK010000054.1, read on the forward strand.
TTTCGGTTATATCAGCAATAGCATTACCAAATCCAACGGAATATGTAGTATTACTTTTCAGGGAGTCATTAAATTCCACAACAACAGATTTCCCTCTTATTTTAATATCGGGCGTTTCTTCTGTAAATGGAGAAATAATAACATTTTTAGCAATATCGTTAAGCTGAACAAATTCGTTGAATGATATTTTTACAGTTTTTCCTTCAAAATTTTTAGTGTTCATCTTTGGATCACTATTAACAACCATTGGGGGTGTAACATCTCTTGGCCCTCCGGAAGGCGTAACAATATTTGCACATGATGCTGCGAAAAGCCATGCGATAATTAAGGAAAAAAAATATAAATGTTGTTTTTTCAATCTTTATAAATCTTATGCAAAGATGAAAATTTTTTTCGGGAAAAATAATCATAATTTTCTGTTAAATGTTTTTAAATAATTTAGTTATTTGTATTTTTGGATTAATCAAACTTAAAAATATAATATTATGGCATTCGAATTACCTAAACTACCTTACGCGCCAACAGCGCTCGAACCTTATGTTTCAGCAAGAACTATTGAGTTCCATTATGGGAAACATCATCAGGCTTATGTGAATAATTTGAACAACCTGGTAAAGGGAACTGAATTTGAAAATGCTTCGCTCGAAGACATTATTAAAAAAGCTAACGGCGGAATTTTCAATAATGCTGCTCAAATATGGAATCATACTTTTTATTGGGAAAGTTTTGCACCCAATACCGGCGGTGAAGCTGGCGGAGCATTAGCAGATGCAATCAACAAATCGTATGGTTCATTTGCTCAGTTCAAAGAAAAATTTTCTGCTGCTGCTGCAACATTGTTTGGTTCAGGTTGGGCATGGCTGGTGAAGAAACAAGATGGCTCGCTTGACATTGTTCAGGAAAGCAATGCAGGAAACCCTATGACCAAAGGACTTGTTCCACTTTTAACCTGCGATGTTTGGGAACATGCATATTATTTGGATTATCAGAATAAGCGCCCCGATTATATTACAGCTTTCTGGAACCTGGTGAACTGGAAAGAAGTGGAAAAAAGATTTGGAAAATAATTCTAAAGAACTTTGTGAATTCTGTGTTAAAATAAAACACAGAGTTTACAGAGAAAAAAGAGTTACTTTGAGGAATTGCCTTTTATATTTCGTTTTATTTTTTCAAAGCCTATTCTTTTTATTGCTGAATCATTAAAAAGAAAATTAAAATTTTCTTCATTAAGATTCTCCCAATCAGATTTTGTCATTTTCAAAAGTTCTGGGTTTGGCTTGAATTCATTGAGCTGAGCGAAAGGAATATTTTTATTCCATGGGCAAACATCCTGGCAAATATCACAACCGTAAATCCATCCGAATGTATTTTTAGTTGAAGCATCTTTTCGTTGTTCGATTGTAAAATTTGCAATACACTTTGAAGCGCTCAATTCAAAAGGTTTTTCGATGGCTGTAACCGGACAAGTATCAATGCATTTTGTACAGGTTCCGCAAAAATCTTTTTGTTTAACATCAGTCTCAAGCTCAATGCTGGTAAGTATTATACCTATTAAAACAAACGAACCGAAATTTTTATTTACAAGCAATGAATTTTTTCCTCTCCATCCCAGTCCGCATTCAATAGCCCATGTTTTCTCAAGAAGATGATTGCTGTCGACAAAAAATTGAAACAATGCATCCGGTTCAATAATTTTTATTTCATCAATCAGCTTACTAATTTTTTCTTTCAGCACCACATGATAATCGCGTGGAAAGGCATATTTGGTGATTTTATAAAATGAATCAGGATTTTGTTTTTCTTCAGGATAATAGTTTGCAATAACTCCTATTACTGATTTTACTTCGGGTAAAATTTTTCGTGGGTCGGTTTTTTGTTCTGTATTTTTTTCAAGATAGGAAATGGTTCCCTGCTTTTTTTCGTTCAGCCAATTGATCAAATGTTCATGCTCTTCTTTCAAAAAATCTGCTTTAGCAATACCACATGCACTGAAGCCGATTTCTAAAGCTTTTTCTTTAATATATTTTGAAGATATTTTCATAGAATTAAAATACCGACGTGGATTTTACGGATTGATACGGGTTAAAGCGGATGATAAATTCTTGCAAATCCTTATCATTGGTGTAATCCTATAATTTTTTGTTTAAAATAAATTTCCTTGTTTCGAAGTATTTATTTTTCCAAGATGTTTGTATGCTTTTTCAGTAGCTTCACGTCCGCGTGGTGTACGTTGTATATAACCTTCCTGCACCAGGAATGGTTCATATACTTCTTCAATGGTTCCGGAATCTTCGCCTACTGCTGTTGATATTGTTGAAATTCCTACAGGACCTCCTTTAAATTTATCAATAATGGTTGAAAGAATTTTATTGTCCATTTCATCCAGTCCGTTTTCGTCAACATTCAATGCTTTTAAGGCATAATGCGAAATATCAAGATCGATAATTCCGTTGCCTTTTATTTGTGCGAAATCTCTGACACGGCGAAGCAGGGCGTTTGCAATACGCGGGGTTCCACGACTACGGCGTGCTATTTCATGAGCAGCATCGGGGTTTATTTCAATTTTTAAAATAGATGAAGAACGATTAACGATTTTCATTATAAGTGCAGCATCGTAATATGAAAGACGCGAATTGATTCCGAATCGTGCACGCAGCGGAGATGTAAGTAATCCTGAACGCGTAGTTGCTCCTATGAGTGTAAACGGGTTTAATGAAATTTGTATGCTTCGTGCATTGGGACCGGTTTCAATCATGATGTCGATGCGGTAATCTTCCATTGCGGAATATAAATATTCTTCAACAACCGGGCTGAGCCTGTGAATCTCGTCAATGAACAATACATCGTTTGCTTCGAGGCTGGTAAGTAATCCTGCCAGATCGCCCGGTTTATCAAGTACTGGTCCTGATGAGATTTTTATTCCTACACCCATTTCGTTGGCAATGATATGTGCAAGCGTGGTTTTTCCCAATCCCGGGGGACCATGTAATAACACGTGATCAAGAGCTTCGCCACGTTGTTTTGCTGCCTGAACAAAAACTTTTAAATTTTCAACAACCTGTTGTTGTCCTACGAAATCAACAAAATCAGAAGGACGCAACATTTTTTCAATTTCACGTTCGGCAGGAGAAAGATTTTCTGGTTCAGGGTTTAGATTGGGATTCATTTGGAAAAAATCTACTATTGGCAAAGGTAAGAAAAATATGAAACGAAAATATGTAATTGAGAATAAACCTTATCAGTGATTTTGAAATAAAATTTATTTCGCTTTTTCTTTCGTATACTTATCGTACAATTCAAATAAAAATTCGATGCGTTTGGTTTCGCTGGTAAAAGCTTGCGAGCGGTAGCAAATATCAACAGCTTTATCCAAAGCGTGGTGAGCTTTAACCAGTACAGGCGGCATAGTTAGCGGATCGTATAAATCGGCGAGGCTGCTTTCGGGAAATTGTTTTCTTGTATCTAAAACTTTTTGCGCAGCTTCTTCCACATTTTTTATTTGCTTATCTGTTGGATTTTCAGGCCAGGGGAAATTATTGTAGACTATTTTATTAGAATAGATAAAATCGCTTTTCATTCTTCCGCATACAAAACTCATCCATGCCATATGCATCTTACTTTCTAAAATACCAAAAAGATAAAAACCGGCATTCGGAATGAATGATGCAGTATTGTTAATTATAAATTTGGGGTTAACATAAGCAAATGGAATGTAAACCCTTTTTTCTGATGATACTTTCGGGAACATTAAATATTCAGTAGATGGTTGTCTGTCTTCTGAAAATAATGTAGGAAAACTTGCCCAATGTCGTGTCCTTAATTTTGTACTGGCAAGTCGAAAGCTTTTAACTTTTTCGATTCGTTCTTGAATAAAAGGAATATGTCTTATTTCATTTAAGGGTGCATCTTTTAACCAAAGACAATACCTAACATTTCCATTTATAAAATCTCCTCCACCAATAAATGGTCTGATAAATTCTGAAATTTGAGGATATTTTTCCTTTATTTGATTTACTTCATCAAGTGTCAACATCAAGTGTCCATTATCTGTCGATTCACTTCCTTTTATAATTTCAGGAACATTGCATAATGGTTTTGTTCTTGTAGTAACAAATATATCATTTCCTTCAACTAAGTAAGGACTTATATTTTTTACCTTCACTTCGTGGGGTTCGCCTTTAATGTCTTCGTATTCGTAAATATATTTTTCGTTGGTATCGTAATTTGCAAAACCAATAATTACAACATGTACAGCGGCTTTACCTCGGGCTTCGTTAGTCCATTTGAAAGTGCGGTGTGCAAAATGGATTTTTATTTTATAGCGTGAAAATAATTCGTTCCATAATATTCCAACCTGCTCGCCCTGCGAAATGCTGTTGGTGCTTACAAATGCTACTTTAGTATTTGTGTTTTGAATAAACTGTGCGGCTTTGTAATACCATGCCGTAACATAATCAAGCACACCGGTTCCTTTTACTCCTTCGAAAACTTTTTCCATGTCGGCTTTTTGTTTGGTATTCTGTAATTGTTTACCAACAAAAGGAGGATTACCTAAAATATAATCGAAATTTAATCCGCGTGTCGGGATTTTATCTTTGCTTTCCACATCAACAATTTCAATATTTTTTGTAAAAACATTTACTTTATCATAATGTGTTTCCGGCTCCGAAACCTTGTAAATAGTAGTGTTTTCGGTATGAACATTAAGTGTATAAAAATTATCGATTTTTCGCCAGTCGAGTTGCAATGCGTTTCCGTTAATAATGGCAGCACTTTTTCGTAAAGGCAATCGCATAAAATATTCCCCGAATTCTTCGCTTACTTTCATGTTCATCTGGTGGTCCATAAGCCACATAGCCACTTGTGCAATCTGCGAAGGAAACTCTTCCAGTTCAATGCCGAAAAATTTATCGATATCGAGTTTAACAAGATTTTCTATATCTATAACCTGTTGGCCTTTTTGAAGTGTTTTGATAATTTCAATTTCAAGCAAACGTAATTCGCGATAAGCAATAATTAAAAAATTACCGCAACCACACGCAGGGTCGAGGAAACGAAGCGATGAAATTTTTTCGTGAAATTTTATTAGTTTATTTCTGTTGTCTTTTACCGATTCAAATTCTTTGTATAATGAATCAAGGAAAAGCGGTTTTATAACTTTCAGAATATTTTTTTCGGATGTGTAGTGAGCGCCAAGGTTGCGGCGTTCCACAGGATTCATCACACTCTGAAATAACGAACCAAAAACTGCAGGTGAAATTTTTCCCCAATCAAGATTGCAACATTCCAATAATATTTTACGCATGTTGCTGTCGAATGAAGCTGGCGGAAGATTTTCTTCAAACAACTTTCCGTTCACATAAGGAAATTGTGATAACAGTTCTTCCAGGTTTTTTAATCGTTTTTCTTTAGGTGTATTCAGCACATAAAATAATTGTGAAATATGTGCTGCTAAATCGCTGCCGTCTTTGCTGGTTCGGGTTGCGATATACTCTCTGAGAATATCTTTTTCAAAAATCCCTGTGTCGTCGGCAAACAGGCAAAACAGCAAACGCACCAAATATAATTCAAGCGGATGACCTTCGTAACCTACTTCTTTTATTTTGTCGTGAAGTTTTCCCATCAGTTCTGCTGCATGAACATTTACGGGGTCTTCTTCTTTATATGTTTGTTTAGTGTAACCGGCAATGAATCCAAAAAGTTTTACATTTTTATAAAACTCTTTTATTTCAAATTCTTGTTCTGTATTTTCTTCAAGGTCGTATAACCGGAAGTTTCCAAAATCAGAGACCAGAACATATTTCGGGAGTTCGTTTTCTTTTAATCCCGGAAAATAATCGAGGGCTTGTTTGTATGCTTTGTCGAGATCTTTTCCTTTCGATTTGTGTTCAACCAGTATATTTCCTTTCCAAAGCAAATCAATGTAGCCGGTACTTTCATCAAGGCGTTTAACGGGCTTTTCAAAGCTTGCCACCCTGCGTCGCGAAATTCCGAAAACTTCGAAGAAGCCGTCCCAGAATGATTTTGCTTCGGCATCTTCACTGGTTTCTTTCTCCCATTCTTTGGAAAATTTTATAGCGCGCTCTTTTATTTCGTTCCAGCTAAGTGGCATAGATTATATTTTGTAAAATATAGATGTTCAACAAATTTAAATTTTATTAAGAAACGAAGTAAAAAATATTTTTAAAAAAAATAAATTATGATCAGAGTTCAAATTTTTTTAAATGTTCAGGAACTTTTTCAAGTGAAACAATGTTGTTGGTTGTTTCGCAATCCCTTATTATATGAGGATTTCCGTTAATATCAATCATCACAACTTTTGGACGGAATGTTATGAACTGCATCCATTGTGTAACATTATAAGCGCCTACACCATGAACCACCAGATGCTCACCTTTATTTAACAGAGGCAGGTTTATATTTTCGCGTATGGAATCGATGTTCATACATAAAGGCCCGTAAAGAGTAGTGTTTTCGGTGTAGTTCGTGAATTCCTGTGCGGGAGTTATTTTGTGTTCATACCAGAATGATGTGAAAAGAAGGTTAACGCCAATGTCAATAATGGTGGCTCGTTTCCCGTCGGAAAGATTTTTATTTGCAATGACTGTTCCCAGTAAATATCCTGCTTCATCAATCAATGCACGTCCGGTTTCGAGTATTAACAAAGGAAGATTCAATGGGTCGAGTTCTGATTTTGCCAATGTATTTACTATAGCTTCAGCATAATCATCAAATGTGGGACTTATGTCGGAGCCTGGCAGATATGAGCTTTTCAGCGTATTCTTTGAAGCAAAGCCACCTCCAAGGTCGAGGTATTGAATACTAAAATGGTATTGTTTTTTTATTCGAGTAGCAAGCTCAGCCAGTTTTTTTGCAGCAACGGCATAAGCATTCGGACTAAGCATGAATGTTCCTATATGGCAATGCAATCCTTCCAGTTCAAGATTTCCCGACGAAATAATTATATTTACTGCATCCCATGCCTGTCCATTTTCATAATTAAAACCAAAGCGATCCCATATAGGATAAACACCGGTATCCATATTTACACGAATGGCTACTTTTGGTTTTTTATTTAGTTCTTTGGCTATTGCATTAACAGCATACAATTCATCAAAATGGTCGATATGAATTAGCGAATTATTTTCAATTGCTTTTTTTATATCAACGTCAGATTTATCAGGACCGTTGAAAATTATTTTATTTCCGGGAACATTATTATCGAGCGCTTTCTGGTATTCAAATCCCGAAACTACTTCGGCCCACGAGCCTTCCTGGTGAAAGACATTACAAACAGCATCCAGGTAATTTGTTTTGTACGACCATGCAAATTGTACTTTTGGATAACGCGAAGTGAAAGCCTGTTTTGCTTTTTTAAAAGTATCGCGAATATTTTTTTCTGAAAAAATAAATAATGGTGAACCGTATTGTTTAATAAGTTCCTTCACTGCAAAACCGTCGATGTGTATTGTAGGTGCATATTCACTGCGCATCCCGAATTTATTGGGCATCGTTGTTTCCAGTTTTTTAATAACGGGTCTTTCGTATCGTAGCTTTTCAGAATTTTCCATGAACTATTTAAAAATTATCATTAATAATTTAACATTCGCCTTGTGTAGAAATTTTTTCAAATTCTTTAATGTCAACGATCATATCCCACGAATAACGAATAAACATTTTTCCTGCTTTGAAATCAGTAAACGGTTTTACTTCGTCATTGATAGCCAGTTTAACAAGCGCTTCGGGAATATTTTGTCCTGCGCCTACAGCCAGATAAACCCATGCCGGAATACGCGGATTAATTTCGAGCATGTGAAATTCGTTGTCTTTTGTTTTCATCAGTTCCAGCTCTAATGCGCCGCGCCATTTAGTTTTACGGATGATATCATGAGTCATTTTTAAAAGTTCCTGTTCATTAACAGCAATTCCTGCCCATGCTTTTCCTTTATCGGTAATGTATTGTTTTCGCATGGGAACAGCCCCAATTGTGTTGCCTTTTCCGTCGCCCAGGGCAATTACATTATATTCCGAACCATTGATATATTGCTGAATTATCACGGGTAGTCCCCATTTTGCGCTGATGTTATTAAAGAATGAAATGACCTGTTGTGGTTCATAAGCAATAAAAGCATCGTAATACCTGCCTTTAACAACAACAGGAAAATCGAATGAAGAAGAAAGATTTTTAATTTCTTTTATTGAATAAATAATTTTTGATGAAGGAACTTTTAAATCGTATTTCATTCCAAATGCTTCAAGATTTATTTTACTTCTTTCTTCAAACTGCCCTGCTGTAGGAAGAAAAGTTTGTATGCCCATTTCTTTAAGTACAGCTTCCAGTTTTATAAATGAAAATAATTCCGCATCAAAATTTGGTATAAGTACATTAATATTTTCTTTTTCGTTTATATATTTTAATCGTTCGGTGATACTTTCTGTACCTGCCGATGGATAAGGAATACGATATGTTTTATCGATAAGGTTATGCATATATATTCCCGGTTCCAGGAGTTCATAAGCCAGACCGATAATGCGTGCATCAAAATATTCCGATTCTTTTAAAGCGCGAATAACAGGTATTCCGGGTCCGGGATTATCAGTAGCATTAAGGCCTGTAACTGCTATCGTGATTTTTTTTCTACCCATCATTTTCAGTTAAATGATGCAGCTTCATCATGTTCATGAAATCGTTGTAATCGTGTTCAAAAGTATATTCATCAATTTGATATTTTTCTGTTATCGCTGTTTTTATTTGATTGAAATTTTTTTCCAGGTTTTGAAGTTTTAAAATTTCAACGCCAATTCTGTTAACAGAAAAAGATTCGCCGGTACTCGGGTTAAAAACAAAACCCGAATCGCTTAGAGCAATATTTTTTTTAAGTTTCATTTACGCTTTTAAAAAATTATGAAACGGATTTGAAAACGGTAATGGGTTCTTTTCTCCCTTTTACAGTGATGGTTGAATAAAAGGTGAAAAATTCCGGTTTTTTAAGTCGTGAAAAAGTAGATTCAGAAATATAAATTGCATTCGTATCGGACATTTCTTCAATGCGCTTGGCAATATTAACGGAATCGCCTAAAACAGTAATATCTTTTCTTTCGGGAGTGCCAATTTCAGCTTGAATAACATTACCGCTGTTTATTCCTATGTGCAATAAAATATTTTCTTTTTTCTTTTTTACACGATCAACATTTAACGATTTATTTTTTTTCCATATTTCTCTTGCTGCCATTACAGCATCATTTGCATCAAAAAAAGTTGCCATTACCGCATCGCCAGTAAATTTGTCAATATCGCCCTGGTGTTTTTTTATTATTTCGCCGCACATTTCGAATACATCATTTAGCAAATTTACAATATCATGCATGCTTTTTGTCTCAGCAAAAGCAGTAAAATCGGCTATATCAACATACAATATTGTAAGGTCACAAAATTTTGTAGTGTTATTTTTCCCTGATTTAGCCTGGTGTTTAACCTGGTCATAGGTATTATTGGAAACGAATTTTTTGATCAGCGAACTGAATTTATCCTGTAATATGCGAAGATCTTCTTCTTTCGAAATGTCGCGGAAAACTTCTATTGCACCTACAATATTTCCATTTGTATCTTTAATCGGGCCTATACGTGTACTTACCGGAAGTCTTTTTTTATCTTTGGTCAGAGGATAAATTTTTGCTTCGGTTTTCTTGTCGTATAAGATACATTCCATTAATGGACAATGGCTGTTACAAAGCAGGTTGCCGTTTTCATCAATATGGTTGAGAATATTATCGAAACATTTTTTATTTAATACTTCATCTTTGCTATAACCGGTAATACGTTCAGCGCCTTCGTTCCAAAAAAGAATTTCGCGGTCCCGGTCAACTATGTATACTGCATCGTAAATAGAGTTCAGCAGTAAATTGACTTCAGGATCGTGAATAATTTTATTTAAAAATTCATTTACTTCAGCCATGGCAAATTACTTTAAGCGATATTTAATGATAAAATTATTTAAAAAAATGAAAATAACAACAAATACTTTTTGAATTGAAATACAGATAGTATATCATGATCAATTGTCATCTTGAGCTTGTCCTGTCATATTGAGTTTATCGAAATATGGCTTCATAACTAAACCTAACCAGTCAGTATTTTATAGTTCAAAGCACAACCGGTTGTTATTAATATAAGTCATATCAGGTAAAGAAATAAAAAACCCACAGGAAAAAAATAAAACCTGTGGGGTAAAAAAATCCAGATTTGTTTAATCTAGAAAATATCGCCAAATACACTTTCGTATTCAGTTTTATCTTTGCCGAAAGATGCAACGCCTTTTTCTGTTATCTGATAGGTACATTTCTCGCCATGTATTTTTGAGAAAACAATAGTTGATTCCTTGCCATCGTCTTCCTGCATAATAATTTTTGCGAGGTTTTCGCCAAATTCTTCAGCATCGAGGTTTTCATAACATATAGGGCAAATAAAATTTGTTACTTCACCTTCGTTGAAATGGTCATATGATGGGTGCATTTTTATACTATAGTTTCCTAATTCAGGGTTTAGCAGTAATAAAGCTGATTTACCTTTTGTGGTTTTGGTCAGAAATATAATGCTGTTGTATACTCTTAAGTGACCGCGGCAATGAGGGCATAAAAAATTTGTCATAGCATTCAATTTTTAATATTCGTAATGTTTCATCAAATGTATAAAAAAAAAAAATACGAAGAATGATTTTTTATAAAATTCTTTCAATTCTTTAGCCTGGTATTGTAAAAGTTGATATGAAATTAAAAATACGCCCCCTGAACAAAACATTTCACAGCATATAATGTTTTATCGTAGGCTTCTAAATATCCCATATGTGCTATGTCGTGCAGGAGCAAAGCCGTTGTATCTTTTGATATTGTTATCATTTCAATAACCTTTTGGAAAGGTACTCTGGAGTCGAGTTTCCCGGCAATGAATAAAACAGGACATGGGATTTCTGCCAATACATTACATTTATCAGTACGTTCCATCATGCCGAGTTGTGAAGCGATGATGGCTTCTTTTGTCATTAACTTGGCTTTTTCTACCAATATATAAATTTCTTTTTGCAATGGTTCGCGATTAGCCGGGGCAAACAAATCAGGGATAAAGTTCATGATAAAACCGGAATGATTTTTTTCGATGAATTCAATAGTTTTTAACCGGTTAGCTTTGCCTTCAGGTGTATCAGGAAAAGCGGATGAATGGAATAAACCAAGCCCTTTCATCATTAAAGGGTATTTTTCGGCAAATGCAAGTGCAACATATCCACCCATGGAATGGCCTATCATTACACATTCTTCAACCTCTTCGATATCAAGTACAGATTTTACAATATCGGCCATGAGTTCCATGCTGTGTGCTTTTGCAACACATTCGCTTTTCCCATGACCAGGCAGATCGATACATATAACTTTATATCCGACACTCAGCTCGGCTGAGAAATCGTCCCAAATATCAAGCGATTCGGTAAATCCATGAAGCAATACAACAGTGTTCTGTTTATGCTTTCCCTCTACCTTATAGTGAATTCGCTTGTTGTTAAAGGTTATTCGTTTTTCGTTGAATGTAATTTCCATTGAAGAATGTTTAATTTTAAATGATAAATGAAGTTACTTCTTTATGCGAGATTGTGCAGTTTTTATTATTGCTGTGATGATACGAATAATTTCTTCAATATCGGAAAGATAAGAAGTATAATTATTTTTCACCAACTGACTTCGTTCAAGTAATCACAACCAATACCTCGTTTCGCTTTATAATGTTCCATTATGCCAATCTCAAATTATTAATGATTCAGTAGAATAACTTTTAGATACTAAATAATTTTCCAATTATATTTTTTCACTGAACATTAAACATTAATAATTTATCACTAGCGTTGCGTTGTTTTTTTTAAAAAGGTCATTGACATCTTGATAATT
>DAOQAK010000055.1:0-19129 GCA_035353855.1 Bacteroidales bacterium
TTTTTTAGGCGACACATTAAAGCAAATAGAAGCAATGCCCGAAACTACATTTGACGAAATCGTAAATAAATATGTAGAAATGAACATTGCACACCCTTTTATGGAAGGCAATGGCAGAAGCACAAGGATATGGTTGGATTTGATACTAAAAAAACGCCTCAAAAAATGCGTAGACTGGAGTAAAATAAGCAAGCGTGATTACATGAATGCAATGGTGCTAAGCGCAACAAAAAGTAATGTATTAAAAACACTTTTGGAAAAAGCGCTCACCACTAAAATAAACGACCGTGAAATGTTTATGAAAGGAATTGACTACTCATATTACTACGAAGAAAATGACTAATAAAAATATTAGTAATATAGCAACTCAAAAGTTATGCATAATTTTGAAACGATATAAAAAAAAAATCGTTAAAAAGATACATAAAATATGAATGCCATGAAACATACTCTTTTGATTTTTATTTGCAGTTTATTTATAAGTGGTTGTAATAAACATGATAATGAAAATTTTGTTCCCGGCAAAATTGAAACGCAGGTTAGTTATAAAGGTGCATCAGCAAAGAAAATTACTGCATCTAAAGAAAAAGAAGATTCACTATATACCAGTTTTGGCGATTATATTACCAGTCTTACACCGCAGGTATTTAAAGCAAAATTTATTTGTATCCGGTTTGTTGACGATTTGCAAGTAATTAATCAGATGGAGCTTCTGGATAATAATCTATCTTACAAGGATCCGCTCAAATATGCTGATTTTACCAGTAACAGCAGTGTAACTATGAATCCAACACTGGGTGGTAATCTTACAAATGAAGGCGCATCGTTTGGAACCACTACGCTGTTTAAATATTTTTATTTTCGGGTTGAATATTTTTATCAGGAAGTTCAGTTGCCGGCGCAATATTCCGATATCGACACGCTCAATCAGTTTAATTTCGGTTCCGCCTCAAATGAAGAAGATTGGAACCAGGTTTATTCATCATTATCAAACAATGTCCTTAAGGCCAGATACCGCCTGTTTTTATATCCTCTTTATGAATCTATTCAGCGTTTGCCTGATGCATTTGTTTTTGGCGGCACCGATTCGTCGTATGTTCTGAATTTATTAACCGATCCGCACGATTATCCAAATAATTTACCTTACGATGGCGACTATATTGTACGAAGCAAAAAGTACACACCAATAACTTTTGTACCTTCTGATGAATCTGATAAAACCACCCTGATTAAAGCAACACTGGCTTTTGACTACAATAACCTGATACAGGTATATGCTGGAGTTGATAATATTCCTTACACCAAAGATGACGTTTTTTTATACGAACCATTCTTTTATGACAGATTAATGGTTAATGTAATTATCGAATAGAGAAAAACTATGCACAACACACGTTAATCATTTAAAGAACACCACCGAATATAAAGCAAATATCACAATTATCAAGTAGTGCGCGGCTTTCGCATTGTCCGAAATTGCAAAACATAATCCCAAAACAAGAAAACAATTATTGCCCGTATTTGAAGGTATAATCAGTAAAGAAAAAAATAACGGAGTGAAGAACGTTTATGTAAAAGCAATCAAAGCCATCGGAAAACAATAATCCTGCTAAAACCCATTTACTACATATCGTAAAGCTATAGATAAGATTGATTTAATTGACGAATAAAACTTTTTTATCAATAAAACCAAAATAATTTCCCATCAAAATATTGTTGTCCTTACGTAACAGCATTAGTAAAAACACTTAGTAAAAATCGAGTTAATTTTCGTATTGTAGTGGCTTGATAATGAGTCTATATTTGTAATGTGTTTGTGTTTGGTGTACTTTTCAAAACTTCTTGCTAAATTTTTTTTCATGCGCAAAAAGAAAAAAATAACCCCTCCCAAAGGGGTTATTTTTTTGTACTTTTGTTTCTGCAACCTTTATCTAATCAATTATTCAATAACAAAGCACAATGGAAGAATTTAACTGGACTGATGAATTTCCTTCGGCTATAACTGTATGTGAGAAAAACGGAACCATCATTTACATGAATGCCAAATCGAAGAAAACTTTTAAAAAAGATGGTGGCGAAAGACTAATTGGCTCCAATGTTCTTGATTGTCATCCCGAGCCGGCAAGAACAAAATTGATAAACTTACTCGAACAAGGAAAATCGAATAGTTATACCATAGAAAAAAACGGTATCAAAAAATTGATTCACCAGTCGCCATGGTTCGAGAATGGCGAATACAAAGGCTTTGTGGAATTATCTATTGAGCTACCTCTTGATATGCCTCATTTTAAAAGAGGATAAAAAAATATTTTGGCTTAAGCCAAATAAAAAACTTTCCCTGGCGCCGACCTTAAGGTCGGCGCTATTTATTTTATACCGATTGTATATATGTAATAGTCCAATAAATTGTACTATAACATCTATGTCATCGGCATAACCATTGTAAAATTTAAAATATCCTTCGGACTATTTTAAATTAACAATTGGTATTATATGCTTGTCAAAAGTTTAATATAAAAATGATCTAAGCGGTTGTACCTACGGCACATTAATAAAGTATTCTTATATTTTTTTACCAAGCTGTTGTCCCTATGGGACAAGCAAAAGAAAGAAATAACAAGTAAGTTTTTATTATAATCAATACCTTATTTTTCTGTGTAACTTCTTTTAACTCGGTGGTTCTCTGTGTAACTTTTTATAATATTTTTTTACAAAAGCTAACATATAAAACAATCGGTAATGCCTATCTGCCTCTTTGGCCCGCTTCGCATCGAGGCGAGCAAGACGGACGGCACATTAATAAAGTATACTTATGTTTTTTTACCAAGCTTTTGTCCTTACAGGACAAAAGAAAGAAACTACCAGTAAGTCTTTATTGATAATAATCAATTATTTTACATCTTCTTAATTTCCGTTTTTATAATTATCAGGATTTTGATGATTGTCAAAAAAATTTCTCTGTGTAACTTCTTATAATATTTTTTTACAAAAGCTAACATATAGAACAATCAGTAGTGCCTATCTGCCTCGTCGGCCCGCTTCGCATCGAGGCGAGCAAGACGGACGGCACATTGATAAAGTATACTTATGTTTTTTACCAAGCTTTTGTCCTTACAGGACAAAAGAAAGAAACTACCAGTAAGTCTTTATTGATAATAATCAATTATTTTACATCTTATTAATTTTCGTTTTTATAATTATCTGGATTTTGATGATTGTCAAAAAAAATTTCTCTGTGTAACTTCTTTTAACTCGGTGGTTCTCTGTGTAACTTTTTATAATATTTTTTTACAAAAGCTAACTTATAGAACAATCGGTAGTGCCTACCTGCCTCGTCGGCCCGCTTCGCATCGAGGCGAGCAAGACGGACGGCACATTAATAAAGTATTCTTATATTTTATACCAAACTGTTGTCCTTACAGGACAAGCATTAGAAATCGATGCATTAGAAATAATTCATTTTCTATAATAGTCAAACGTTTTCTTTCTTCCTATCATTCAAACTTGGTTTATAAATTATTAACCATTATCATTCACTTTCCAATTAAAATTTATAGTAATTTTATTTTTGATTTTTCTAAATGAATCTTCAAAAATATGAGTACACGAAAAAAAGTTGTCATTACCTTCTTTATATTGCTTTTACTGGCAATAGGAGGTTTTATCCTATATATTTATTTTTCCGAATCAGCAAACAGGAACCCGTTTACTGCCGTTCCCGATGACGCTATATATATTATCGAAACTTCCGACCTTACCGATGGCTGGTCGACCATAAGCGACAGCAAAATGTGGAAACACATGCGCAACAACAAACACTTTGAGGATATCAGCAAAAGCGCTGCAACACTCGATTCGCTTATTAAAGATAATTCCACAATGGATATGCTTTTCAGTAACCGTCAGCTGTTGGTCTCGGCTCACATGATCTCGGGAAACGATTACGATTTTCTTTTTGTGGTGAATATGAAAAGCGCTTCGAAAGTTGCGTTCCTGAAAGATTACATCAGCGGAATTGTTAAGCAATTCGGGTATTACATGTCGAAACGAAATTATAACGGACAGGAAATAATTGAACTTACCGACATGGAGACAAGGGAAATTCTTTATATAGCAATTAATGAAAATCTTTTTATCGGGAGCTACTCTCCTATCCTTCTTGAAAAATCGATCAACCAGAAAGACAAGGAAAACTGGATAAAGAACAACGATTTTCAAATGATATCTTCAGAAATAAGTTCAAAAAAACTTTTCAATTTCTATTTTAATTATAAGATGCTTCCCGAATTCATGAGTTGCTACTTGACTGAAGAAAGTGATATCATCAATTCGTTGGGAACAACTTTAAAATACTCAGCATTCAACGTTAATTTTGAAGATGAGCGATTGAGTTTTTCCGGTTACACAAGTTTATCCGACAGTATTTCATCATATCTGAAAGCCTTATCAGACGTAGCTCCGGGAAAAGCTGACGGATACAAAATAATCAGTAACAATGCAGCAGTATATATTGCCATGTGTTTTGATAACTTCGATGATTTTTTCAACAAGCTCACAACTGAAATCTCAAATCAGAACGGCGATGAATACAATAATTATAATAAGGCAGTAAGTAAAATTGAGAAACTTTTTAAAATAAATTTAAAAGATGATTTCTTCAGTTGGATTGGAAATGAGATTGCATTTATAAAACTCAAACCTGTTGCCAATGCTAAGGAAGACGATGTTTCAATCATTATCCAGGCTAAAGATATTGATGATGCTAAAAAAGGTCTTGAGCATTTAACGCACCAGGTTGAAAAAAGAAGTCCGCTGAAATTCGATACAACCAATTATAAAAGTTACACCATTAATTACCTGAACATAAAAGGGTTTTTCAAAATGTTCTTCGGAAAACTTTTCGGGAAGCTTGAAAAGCCTTACTATACCTATATTGACAACTATGTTGTTTTCAGTAATTCTACTTCAACATTAATGGACATTATTGATGACTACACAAAAGGTAACACACTGGAAAAAGATAAAGACTTCACTAAATTCAAAGATAATTTTGATGTTGAATCGAATGTTAGTGTTTTCATTAAAATGCCTGAACTGTATTCGCATCTGTATAATTACAGCAACGTTGAAAAGCGCACAGGCATTCATGAGAACAAAGAACTGATTTTAAGTTTTTCAAGGATTGGCTTTCAACTGAAATCGGATGACAAACTTTTTAAAACCACACTTATTGTTGAGCATAACGAAGACGCGCTGTTTAATAATGAATTGGAAAAATTACAGTCATCGGCTGAAGAATTGTTTTTTAGTGATTTTGATTCTTTAAAATTCTTACCTGTACTCACATCAGAAATATCCAATAAAGACGGCGCTTTTGAAATGAAATACGAAAATGGGACAAAACATTATGAAGGCAAAATTGTTGACGGGAAAATTGATGGCGTTTTAAAAATATATTATGAAAATGGAAATTTACAGGGAACCGTAAACTTAAATAGCGGCAAGGTGTTCGGTAACGCTGTATTCTATTACGACAACGATGATGAAAAGAAAAAAGCGGAATTCAGATACAATGAAGAAGAAAAAATTCATGGTGAATATTTTGAATATTATGAGAACGGAGAAAAGAAAGCCATCATTGAATTTATAGATGGTAAGCCTGATGGAGACGCGCAGTTCTTTTACGACAGCGGGAATATAAAAGTTGAAGGTCAATATAAAGAAGGAAAAAAAGAAGGCCGATGGAAATATTTTACCGAAGATGGAAATGAGTTCACAAAAGAAAAATGGAGAAAAGGAAATCAGAAAAATAAATGAAACCACAAAATAAATGGATTCCTTATTTCTGGGGCATAATGGCCGGCATATGGCTATTAGCCGCAGTTGAGGCTATTTATTTTTATTCAAAATTCTTAAAGGATAGAACCAAAACAGAACAACAAAAAAAAGAAACTGAAGCCAAAATTATCCCACTTTCCGCTTTAGATAGTTTAAAATATTATGTTGATGAACTGGCAACACATGATTCCATTTCTCATGGGACATTCGGTTTTTTTGTTGCAACAGCCGACAGCGGAAAAATAATCTACGAAAGGAACAGCGACATAAGTCTTATTCCCGCATCATCGCTTAAAGTTGTAACAACAGGAATCGCTTTAAAGACTTTAGGCAAAGATTTTTATTTCCCCACCATATTGCAATATTCAGGTGTCATCGACAAAAATTCCAAAACACTCAGAGGTAATATTTATATCCACGGAAGCGGCGACCCAACTTTAGGTTCAAATAATTTTGGAGTCAATGCGATGGAAATTACGTTAAGACAATGGTTAACCGCTATTGACAGCCTTGGCATTGATTCTATCAATGGTTCAATAATTGGCGATGGAGAAATTTACGATTATGATGCAACACCCGGAGGATGGGCATGGGAAGATGTTGTGAACAATTATGGTGCAGCGCCATCTGGGCTTTCATTCCATGATAATTGTTACGATATAAAAGTTACCATTACCAAATATGGCGTCAAATCAGAGATTGAACCGGATGTTCCGCAGTTTACCACGCAGAATAATATTCTTTACAATCCTTTTATCTATAACAGTTATGTTTATGCAGCAGGGCCGCCATTTGTAAATGAACGCATCGTTCGTGGTGAAGTAAAATATAATGGAGTTTATTCCTGCCCTGTCCCTGATCCTGCTTATTTCTGCGCATACACGCTTTATAAATATCTCAAGAAAAATAAAATCAACGTCAGTGACTCAGCAACAACCATAAGAAAATTAAATTTAAAAGGGTATTATGAAAAACCTTTGCGCAAGCCTGTATTGATTACATATTCTCCATCACTAACTAATATTGCATATTTCACTTTACATGTAAGCGATAATATGTATGCTGAAACTTTCCTGAAAGAAATTTCGGTTGCTAAAAATAAATTTGGCAACACACTTGGAGGCATCAATGCAATTTATGATTACTGGTCGGATAAAAACATTGACCTGCGTGGGTTCTACATGACCGATGGAAGCGGGCTTTCAAGAAATAATAATATCACAGCAAAACAACTCACATACATGCTGGTTTCGTTTGCAAACGATTCCGATATTTTTGTTCCTCTTTATAAATGTATGCCTATAGTTGGAGAAAATTATTACAATAAGGATTCGGATTCAACTTCAATTTTCAGATATAACATTCATGCAAAAAGCGGCTATATGAGCCGTGTGCGAAGCTATACAGGATATTGCAGAAACAAAAAAGGGAAAATGCTTGCATTCACCATGATTGCAAACAATCATGAATTTGCTTGGAATACGTTGCTGCATCGCATGTACAGGATCATGAAAATTATTACGGAATTGGAGTAATAATATAATTTATCACACTTGTCTGATAAAAATATTTTTATATGATTAAATATTTTTTGTATCAATTATTTCAAGGTATATCGCCCACTACGGGGCTTACTTATACTTCTGTTATAATTTATTATTACCAATATAACGTCCCATACGGGACGAAATATCGGTAAACAAGTTAATGCAATTTGTGCAAAGTTCCGTAGGAACGACATAATAATTTAACCACACGATAATGATAATTTATATTTGCTTAAAAAAAATAAAAAATGCCTGAAAATAAAAATTATAAAAACACCGACTTCACGAAAAACAGCTTAGAGAAAGGCGAATACGAAAGCTGCACATTTACAAACTGCATATTTTATAATTTGGATTTATCGAATTATATTTTTCGTGAATGCGAATTCAATGGCTGCGATTTAAGCCTGGCAAAGCTAAAGAATACAACACTCAACGATATTCGTTTTATCAATTGCAAATTATTAGGCTTGCATTTCAATAACTGCAACGCGTTCCTGTTTTCTGTATGTTTCGAGAACTGTTTACTGAAACTTTCAGTTTTCATAAACATGAAATTAAAAAAGATGATTTTTAAAAATTGTAATATACAGGAAGCCGACTTCTCAGAAGCTGAACTCACAAATTCTGTTTTTGATTTCTGCGATTTGCAACGGACCATATTTTTTCATACAAATCTTGAAATGGTTGATTTTCGCACATCGTATAATTATTCGATCGACCCTGAACAAAATAAAATGAAGAAAGCAAAATTCGCAGCATCAGGTTTGTCGGGCTTATTGGATAAATACAATATTATTATTGAATAGCATTAAACAAACTATCTAAAAAGTAAAATAGTTAATTGAACTATTTTAAAATATATTTGCATAAAATATTTCTTCACTAATAAAGTTATAATATCATAGATCTCAGATATGCACTTCTTTTCAAAAATCATTTTCATATTTTCGTTTACTTGTTTTTTTACACTTGGTATATATTCGCAAAACCTGAGTATTCCTGCCTTTCGTACTACCGACTGCCGGAAACTTTCGGAACATATTACCAAAGAGCTTGCTAGCGATAGCGATAAAGTTGTTGCCATTCATAAATGGATAACTCATAATATTAAATACGATGTAAAAAAATGGTTGAACTTTAATTACGACCCTGTTCCGCTGAAAAAAGTATTAAAAAAACGTAAGGCAAACTGTTTGGGTTATAGCGAACTCTTTAACGAACTGTGCAAATATGCAAATTTAAAATCGGTAAAAGTTACGGGTTATGTTAAAGATATTAATGTTGACAGCGTTGATAATTTTTATCTTGATGAACATGCATGGAATGCTGTGCTTTTAAATAATAAATGGAAAAATATTGATGAATGCTGGGATGCGGGCTATATAAAATACAGCAAGGTTACTTTGTTCGGACATATTGTAAAAGCCCTTACTTTCGGGAAAACGATAATCATAAAATATAAACCTCATTTTGTAAAAAATCCGTCCGATAATTATTTCCTTAGATCAGGAAAATTTTTCAGCTACGATCATCTTTCTTTGAATCCATTATGGCAACTGAACTCTACGGGCTTTTCCATAAAACAATTCAAAGCCGATGATGCTTTTTATTTCAAAAATATTCCGAATAATATTAAAAATGACATATACGATAATGCCAATAATAACGAACGAATGAATTATTATAGCTCTGATGAAAATTATAAAATCATTGACGACGGAATTAGAGGCAATCGATTTAATTTCCGCAATCATTATTGCCTTGCCCGTGCATATTACGCCATTGCTGAAAATGAAATTTCAAAATTTGATTTGAATTCCATCAATAAAGTTGAGCAAAACGAATTGTACGATACTGTTATAAGTTGTGTGCAGAAATCGCTTATTGAATATGATACCAATGCTTCGTATTTACGTAAGCAAAAAAATGAATTACTCACTAATAGTATTATCAAGAAGAACACGGTTATCAGGCAAAACAATAATTTAATCAGGGCAACAAAAAATATTTACAGGAATCTTTCCAATGGAAAAAAGTTGGCGAAGAAAAATATAAAACTTGCAAAAAAACTTACGAAGACATATGAAAGTAAATACAAAAAATTAGAAAAAAACAAATCGTTTTTTAAAACTAAACTTGCCAAATCCCCCACTCCTATTGATTCCCTGAAATATTATTACGATGCGCTTTTCACAAGCGATTCAATAGCATGGCAACAGGATTCCATAAATATCTTTTTTACAAACGGAGATAAATCACATAAAATTATTTCTAAAAACATTAATGAATATGCTATAGGTTCTGAGCTTTATACAAATATTGAAACTACATTAAAGGCTACCCGCTTTGAATATTACGATGATCTTGATCATGAAATCAGAATGCTTAAAGATACTGTTCTTGCTCATAAATACATGAACGATGCAAATTTATTTATCGACAGTACTTTCTTCTTTAAAGCGCTATACAAAGATCTAAAACTTATTAAAAATAAAATATACAGGCAATCTTTCCTGTTTAAAAATAAAGCAGCATATCTTACAAAACTCAAAGCTTCATGCATAAATGAAGGCAATCTTAAGGAAGAATATGAACAGAATTTATTGGTATTAAAAAAAAATATTGAAACGTTTTCAACACAAATGGAAGATTGGATTTCAAGATATAATGAGTTTAAGCGCTTTTGCAGGAAACAAAAATCGTTGACCAAGGCGGAGCTTATTTCATACATTAATGAAAAAGCAACGGAATATGGCTTTTATACAGTACGTAACAAATATATTAAACATCATTTCTCTGCTTTAATATCGAATAATAAATACCATGTCAAAAAAACGATGGAATTAAAGAGAAAAGCAGAAAGTCATAAAAAGAAATTAGAGAAAATAAAATAGCTGTATTAATCATCATCGGCAGAAAATCTTGCTGCCATTCTTTTTTTCACATCATCGAGATGGTATTCAATAAGCCCGTCAATAGGTGATTGCACTATCTTCTGAATAGCCATATTATTTTCCGATGCAATTTCATTTAAAATATCGGCAAAAACAAATGCTACGGAACCGGTAAAACTCACAGGAATTTCTTTACAACGCGAATACCGAAGAAGTTGAGTTTTAAAAAAATCAGAAAAACTGTTTTTCACAATTTCTTTAAAGAAAACATTAGAAACATTTTCTGTAGCAAACAAAGCAAACGAAGCAAGAAAACGGTTTGGAAAAGGTTTTTTGTAAATCTGAGTTAGTATTTCTTCTTTTGAGTAACCATATTTTTTTTGATACAATTCGCTGATCTCTTTCGGAGCATTCAATGATAAAGTTTCTTTCAATATTTGTTTACCTATATGAGCAGCGCTGCCTTCATCACCTAATATATAACCTAACGAAGGAATGTTTTCTGTAATTTTTTTCCCATCATAGATGCATGAATTGGAGCCTGTACCAAGTATACATGCCAGTCCTTCATTATGCCCAAATAATGAACGCGCAGCGCCCAGCAGGTCGCTTTCAACTTCAATGCTCGCATTAGGAAATAAAGGAGTAAGCGCATCTTCAATAACCATGCACTTTTCCGTTGATGAACATCCTGCACCATAGAAATATATTTCTTTAACTCCATCGCTGTTCATGAATGGAACAAGGTCTTTATCCACCTCTTCATTTATATGCAGGGAATCAATAAAGAATGGATTAAACCCATTGGTTTGAAATGGTCTTATATCATCACTGCTGTGAATAAGACGCCAATCGGTCTTTGTAGCTCCGCTATCGGCAATTAAAATAGGATGACTCATATTTATTCTGTTATTGCAGGCTGTTTAACTATTACTTTCTTTTTCCATCTACCCTTAAAATAATATATGAATGAAAATACCGTTCCGGCAAACCATGCAATCGGCATCGACCACCAGATTCCATTCATACCAATTTTATCAGATAAAAAATATGCAAGAGGAATTCGTATTAACCATAATGATAATAATGTAAGAAACATCGGCACCAATGTATCACCTGCTCCACGGAAAACACCGGTGTTTATAAACATCATTGAAAACAGCAAATAAAATGAACTAACGATCAACAGGTAATTAGAACCAATGCGGATAACTTCTTTATCCTGATTAAACACCGACATCAGCTGAGAAGAAAAAAGCCATATCATAATTGACATTACTATGGAAATACCACCCGTGATCACTTGCGCCGACAAGTATCCTTTTCTTACCCTTTCTTGTTTCCCTGCTCCCAGGTTTTGTCCGACAAAGGTCATCAGCGCCATCGAAAAATTCATAGCAGGTAAAGTAGCAAAAGAATCGATCCTTCCGGCAATCGTGTATGCTGCAATTGTATTGGTACCAAAACTATCAACTATTTTCAATAAAGCCATCATCCCGAGAGCAACAAATGTTTGCTGTAACCCGGAAGGCAATCCTATTTTCAAACTCTTATAAAAAATATTCTTGTCAAAATATATTTTCACAAAAGAAATTCTTATAAACTCATGTTTCTTATTCAGGTAAAAAGTTGCAATTATAAAAGCTACTGCTTGTGCAATTACTGCTGCTATTGCGGCACCCTCAATTCCCATTTTCATTACAGGAATAAATATCATTTCAAGAATAATATTAAGAACCGTAGCAATTATCATAAAATATAAAGGGGTTTTGGAATCGCCCATCCCCCGAAGAACCGCATTTGTTCCCTGGAAACCGGCCATAAATAATATTCCTATCATGTATATCCTGATATAAAGCAATGCTTCCGGCAATACTTCTATAGGCAGATCTAACAGCATAAAAATATCCCTGCAAAATAACAATCCGGTAACTCCTATGATAATCGAAGCAAAAAATAAAAAAATATACGCCGTGTCTACAGAACGTTTAACCGCATCATAATCCTTTGCTCCAAAATATTGTGAAATGATAATATTGATACCGGCAGTAATACCCATCAATAATGAAATAAGCGCAAACAAAACAGGAAATGATGCACCTACTGCGGCTACAGAAGCTTTACCCAAAAAATTCCCAACGATAATACTATCCACTATCATGTTGAACATCTGGAAAACATTCCCCAGCAACATAGGTATTGCAAAATAAAAAATAAGCTTTCCTTCTTTCCCTACAGTTAGATCTTTCATGAAATAAAAATAAGCGTGGCAAAAATATAAATAATAAGCCATGTAAATTTCTTCACGAGATACGAAGAAATACAAAAATTGTTAACAACTAAAATATACAGGAAAGAATATTCTGTACTATAGACAGAAAAAGAATTATTTTTTCTTTAAAACTTCAATCATTTTTTTGCCAATATCGGCAGGTGAATCCACAACATGAACGCCACATTCACGCAATATTTTTTTCTTCGCTTCAGCGGTATCGTCTTTGCCACCAATGATAGCGCCGGCATGTCCCATTGTACGACCTTTGGGAGCTGTAGCACCGGCAATAAAACTTACAACAGGTTTTTTATTATTATTTTTAATCCACATTGCTGCATCAGCCTCCATGTTTCCGCCAATTTCGCCAATCATTACAATACCTTCTGTTTTTGGATCATCCATAAAAAGTTTCATTGCATCTAAAATTGTTGTTCCGGGAATGGGATCCCCGCCAATTCCAATTCCGGTTGATTGTCCTAACCCAACTTTGGTGATCTGGTCAACAGCTTCATAAGCCAGCGTTCCTGAACGCGAAATGATTCCGATAGTACCGGGTTTATGAATAAATCCGGGCATAATACCAATTTTAGCTTCACCCGGGGTTATAATTCCCGGGCAATTAGGACCAATCAAGGTACAATTTTTCTTAGAAATATATTCTTTAACAGACACCATATCCTTTACAGGAATACCTTCAGTAATACAAACGATAACTTCGATTCCGGCTTCAGCAGCTTCAGTTATAGCGTCGGCAGCAAATGCAGGCGGTACAAATATTACCGAAACATTGGCTTTCGTTTTTTCAACCGCGTCAGCAACAGTATTGAAAACCGGTTTTCCCAAATGTTGTTGCCCACCCTTACCGGGTGTGATGCCGCCAACTACATTCGTACCGTACTCAATCATCTGTGTTGCATGAAAAGTAGCTTCAGTGCCGGTAAAGCCCTGTACCAATACTTTGGAATCTTTGTTAACTAATACGCTCATTTTACTTATTTTTACAATTTCAGTTTTACAAAATTACATTTTGAATTATTATAACCAAACCTTTTTACTTATTTTTGTTATAAAGATTTTATTATGCTGAATGAAGATACAATATGTGCTGTAAGCACACCCTTTGGAACAGGCGCTATTTCTATAATAAGACTTTCCGGGAAAGATGCATTCGGAATTTCTGAAAAAATATGGAAATCCAAAAACAGTAATCTTCATTTTAATGAACTGAAATATCATCATGCATATCTTGGAAATATTTTCCAGGAAGAAAACATTTTTCTTGATGAAGCAATAATAACTCTTTTTAAAAGTCCTGAAAGTTTTACCACTGAAGATGTTGTTGAATTTTCGTGTCATGGCTCAATTTATATTCAGCATCAGTTATTACAGTTACTTATAAGAAATGGCGCACGTGCTGCACAACCCGGCGAATTTTCATTACGTGCATTTTTAAACGGACGAATTGACCTTACACAAGCGGAAGCCATTGCAGACCTTATCTCGTCGACTTCGCAATCTGCACACCGGCTTGCCATTCAGCAGATGCGTGGTGGTTTCTCAAATGAAATAAAAGTGCTGCGCAGTAAACTCCTTAACTTTTCATCAATGCTTGAACTGGAGCTTGACTTCAGCGAAGAAGATGTTGAATTTGCAAACAGGGATGAATTAAAAAATTTATTATTGGATATCCTATCACATATTTCAAATCTTCTGGAATCATATAAATTCGGGAATATAATTAAAACAGGGATTCCTGTAACTATTGTCGGGAAACCCAATGTAGGGAAATCTACTTTGTTGAATATTTTATTGGACGAGGATAAAGCTATTGTTACTGATATCCCGGGCACAACAAGAGATGCCATTGAAGATGTAATGGTTATCCAGGGAATTGCTTTCCGGTTTA
Organism: Bacteroidales bacterium; assembly: GCA_035353855.1. Taxonomy (NCBI): domain Bacteria; kingdom Pseudomonadati; phylum Bacteroidota; class Bacteroidia; order Bacteroidales; species Bacteroidales bacterium. The sequence goes on from DAOQAK010000055.1 coordinate 14,464, forward strand.
TTGATACAGCAGGTCTTCGCGAAGCTACGGATATGATTGAAAATATGGGAATAGAAAAAACTTATGAAAAAATAGAAAAAGCTTCCATAGTTTTATACATGTTCGACATCAATGAATCTTCCGTTGAAGAAATAAAAACAACCATAACTGATTTTAACAAAAAGTATATAAATCAGAACAAAAAGCTTATTGTTGTTGCCAATAAAACCGACATATTGATTGAATCCCCAAAGGGTTTTAAAGATTTAATGGATCTCGAACCTATATTTATCAGCGCAAAACGTGGCGAAAACATTAATATCCTTGTTGAAAAGCTTACCAAATATGCCTCGGAAGAATTGAACAACAATGAAGGTAATATAATTACCAACTCCCGTCATTACGAATCGTTGCATAAAGCTCATGAATCCATTTCCCGGTCGCAAAATGCTTTGACCAATAATAGCTCTACTGAATTTATTGCATCTGATATCCGTACCGCTCTTCACTATCTTGCTGAAATTACCGGTGAAGTTACCACTGAAGAAATTCTTGGAAATATATTCAGTAAATTTTGTATCGGAAAGTAATGCAATGAAATCTTTATTTTATTTTCAAATGCAGTTGTCCTGCCTTTTCAGAAATAATTTTCGTATACCTTTGCTGAATTGCCTTTGTTAAAAAGCTTTTCTTCACAAAGTCTATTATAGAAGGAAGTGATGCTTCCATTTTTGCTACAATGTTCATTTGTGCTTTCTCCGGAATTCCATTACTGCTCATAGCTTTCATAAAATCACTCAATTCTATTTTTTTCTTTCTACCATTAAGAGCCAAGCCCAATTCCTCTTTATCAGAAGGCATCACCAGTGCAGTAGAAACCATATCATAAGCCGGTGTGAGTACATACCCGGTCTCCGGCAGATTTATCAATGAAAAATTTTTCAGGTGCATGTCTGTATTCCCGGTAAGGAAAGAAAATAATACCTGCTCATAAAAATTCACCAGATCAAGACCGGGATTAGACGAAAATTTCATTAATGCCTTCCCTATCTGTTCATAAGACCCCTGGTACTTGTGTTCAGTAAGGCGCTCTGTAAGCTGACACATATCCTCCATATGAATCTTTTTCTTGTCAGTTCTATCAATTCTTTTGGTTATATATGCAAGCTTTCCTGATTTCATCTGAACAAGAGAATGAGGAACTGTTGCTATTCCAGCTATTTCAGCAAGGTGCATTGTTAAATCTTCAACTTCCGGTAAATTCGGATAAGTTTCTGTTTGTGGTTTCAAAATATATTTTCCATGCAAACCAACTATTGTAAGCCTCATAGGAGCACCTTTACTTTCGCCTTTCAAAAGATCCAGGGAAAGTTTTGGCTGCGCCCCGGTAACAGCAGACTGGCTTCTTACAACCTGTATGCCTAATTCCATTAATTCCTTTTCTGTATAAGGTAACTCAGGAGGTTCAGGTTTTCCGAATATTTTTTTACAGCAAGCAGAATGAAACATTTCATTGTTTTCATCAAGCTCATTGTAGCAGAATAAACATTTGTTCGTTTTCATCATCAGCTATTTTTTTCAACGACTTTAACTGCACCAATACAATCGTGGCAACATACCAACAATAAGCCCATCCGATCACGTTGATTTAATTTCCAGTTTTTCTGAGCTATATCAAGAAGCCATCCTTCTGGTATCAAACCATCAAAAAAAGGAAACAGCACTTTACTTTCAAATGGTTTGCTGCTCTTGGGCAATGTAAGACTTACAGACTGCGTTTCAAGGTCTTTCAGATATGCTTCATAGTATGTAAAGACATATCCGTTTTCATTTTCCAGCAGCTCTCCTGCCGGAATATCATGCATAAATATTTCAGCTTTTCTCATCGATTAGTTTTTTTCTGTTAACAGGAACAGGACCCAGTTCCATACCAAACAATAGTAGCACCTGGTTTACCTTATCCATACGGAGCGAAGTTTTGCCATGCTCCATTTCCCTGATAAACCGCAACCCCACTCCTGCCTTGTCTGCAAGCTGTGGCTGAGTTATCTTTAATTGTTTCCGCTTACTTTTTATTAATGCAGATATGGTTTGATTTGATGTCATTTTATACCCTTTTGGGTACAAATATACAACATTTTTCAAATATTACACCCCATCGGGTATATTTTTTATAAAAATAATTTATATATACCCTTTCGGGTATACTTTAATAATGATAGAAAAATGATTTGATGACTGATTTTTTTCATCAACATAATTTGCTATTGAATCGTTTTCACAAGAAAAACCACATCCCTAAAACCCCAATACGGATAAGGGTTTAAACAACCTTCCCTTTTTCCTTTTTATACAAACTTTATTTCAAATTAATATTTACATAATCACTTTTCATAATTGACAAACATATTTTTGTTTACACAAATCAATCATCATAAATTTTAATACTTAAATATTATTATAAACGAAAAATATTAAAACTATGAACAGAATTTCTAACTCAGGAAAAACAAATCGTAGCAGCAGTTTTTTTGTAACTTTTTGTTCTAAAAAGGTTCATCCTTTTTTAATATTGATAACATCAATATTTTTTATAAATCCAGGCTTGCAAGTTTCAGCACTTACTCCTGATAATAATCGAGCGGATGTAAAATTTTTGGAAGGTATCTCCAGTGAAAAACCTTCCAATTTTTTTATAAATAATAACGGAGGATGCATTGCTCTGGCATCAAGTAATTCGCCTGTTTGTGTTGGAAGTACATTGAACTTATACGAAAGTGGAGGATATGCCACATCATGGAGTTGGACAGGACCTAATGGTTTTACATCAAATTTACAGAACCCTGTTATACTAAATGCAACCACCGCAAACAGCGGTATTTACACGGTTGTAATAAGCAATGGGGAGTGTTCTAGTAGTTCCAATGTCATAGTAAGCGCTGAGCCAATTGTTGTTACAGATTGCCCGAATGATATAGTTGTCTGCGCTGATTCCATAAAAAATAATGTTTTCGGAGCATATGTAGATTGGCAAAGCCCGGATTTCGATCTAAATTGCCTTGCTGATTTACCCGGTGGACTCCATAATTTCATTATGCTTTTTGACTTACCAGAAGTAAAGTGGGAATGCTGGGAATTTAACCAGGTACAACGAGTAGGTATTAATAATGGATTTGTCAATTTATGGCAATCAACAGGTTCTGGAGATCCTTCAATTTTATCACCAACTGTATATATTGAACCGTCTCTGGATGTCATAATGGATGTATATTGCGAAACCGGGAGAAATTTTACATGGAAGTTATATTTAGATAATGATTCAACAGAAATATTCATAGGAAGTGTTAATATCAATACACCGGGACTTGATACTTACACCATAAACATTCCGGCTACTATTGAAAAAGGTCTTTACCGGTTAAAATTTGTTTTTAGTGGTAACGGCAATAATAAATGTTATGTAGATAATATTTATTTTGATGCAATCCTAATGGATCTGGGTAATTGCATTGGTGGTATCAATTTTAATATAACCGGACCAATCCCCGGGTTTTTCCCTGTAGGAGATTCGTTGGTTGTATATACTGCAACATATACATCTCCTACGGGAACTTCTTTAACACAAACTTGTGAATTTCATGTTAACGTGCAAGGAGTAAAAGCTCAAATATCTTCAATACAAAATAATACTTGTTCTTTAAACAGCGGATCAATTACTGTTTCTGCGCAATCTTCTTCTGCTTCTCCAAAATTAGAATATTCAATTAATGGAGGAACATGGATATCATTTGAGACCGGAAGCACACAAGTTACCATTGGAAATCTTGCAGTTGGCTCGTATCTGGTAAATATAAGGGACACGAGTCTAATAGGAAATTGCGAAATTATTCAACCTTTACCGGCTACTATTAACGGATCTTCTGTTGAGATGGCTGTTTCAAAAAACACTGTAGTCCCTGTAAGCTGTACGGGATCACATGATGGTTCTATAGATGTTACTGTAAGTGGAGGAACGGCTCCTTTCAGTTATCATTGGGCTGGTCCAAGTTCATTCAGTTCAAGCAGTGAAGATATTTCGGGTTTAGCTCCGGGTACTTATTCTCTCACTGTTACCGATGCTTATAATTGTGTAAAAACTTTATCAGAAAATATTCTTGAGTCTTCTGCTTTACTCGCTGTATCGGCAACATCAGTGGTTCCGGTTAGTTGCAAAGGTTCAGGTGATGGCTCTATAGATGTTACTGTTAGTGGTGGAACTGCTCCTTTCAGCTATCATTGGGCTGGTCCAAATGCATTCTCTTCTATTAGTGAAGATATTTCAGGATTAGCTCCGGGTACTTATTCTCTCACTGTTACCGATGCTTACAATTGTGCAAAAACTTTAGAAGCAAATATTCTTGAGTCTTCTGCTTTACTCGCTGTATCGGCAACATCAGTAGTTCCGGTTAGTTGCAAAGGTTCAGGTGATGGCTCGATAGATGTTACTGTTAGTGGTGGAACGGCTCCTTTCAGTTATCATTGGGCTGGTCCAAGTTCATTCAGTTCAAGCAGTGAAGATATTTCAGGGTTAGCTCCGGGTACTTATTCTCTCACTGTTACCGATGCTTATAATTGTGCAAAAACTTTAGAAGCAAATATTCTTGAGTCTTCTGCTTTACTCGCTGTATCGGCAACATCAGTGGTTCCG
>DAOQAK010000055.1:19229-27023 GCA_035353855.1 Bacteroidales bacterium
AGATATTTCAGGACTAGCGCCAGGTACATATTATGTTACAGTAACTGATGCTTATGGATGCATTAGGTATACATCAGCAACTATTTTGCAATCATCTGCATTGCTTGCTGTATCAGCTTCTTCAGTAGTTCCGGTTAGTTGCAAAGGTTCAGGTGATGGTTCTATAGATGTAACAGTTAGTGGTGGAACGGCTCCTTTCAGCTATCATTGGTCTGGTCCGGGTTCATTCAGTTCAAGCAGTGAAGATATTTCCGGTTTAGCTCCGGGTACTTATTCTCTCACTGTTACCGATGCTTATAATTGTGTAAAAACTTTATCAGAAAATATTCTTGAGTCTTCTGCTTTACTCGCTGTATCGGCAACATCAGTGGTTCCGGTTAGTTGCAAAGGTTCAGGTGATGGCTCTATAGATGTTACTGTTAGTGGTGGAACTGCTCCTTTCAGCTATCATTGGGCTGGTCCAAATGCATTCTCTTCTATTAGTGAAGATATTTCAGGATTAGCTCCGGGTACTTATTCTCTCACTGTTACCGATGCTTACAATTGTGCAAAAACTTTAGAAGCAAATATTCTTGAGTCTTCTGCTTTACTCGCTGTATCGATTACTTCAACAACTCCTGTAACATGTAGCGGAGGTGGAGATGGTTCAATTAACATCAGTGTATCAGGTGGAACTTTACCATATGTTTTTGTATGGAGTGGTCCGGCATCATATAGTGCTTCAACAGAAGATATTTCTGGTCTTGCACCAGGTACATATTATGTTACTGTAACTGATGCTTATAAATGTGCAAAAACTGCTTCAGCAAAAGTAGAGCAATCACCAGGAATGTTAACTCTATCTATTTCCACAATAACTCCGGTATCGTGTACAGGTAGTCATGATGGATCAATAGATTTAAGTGTATCAAATGGAACATTACCATATAACTATTCATGGTCTGGTCCGGGATCATACACTGCTTCATCAGAAGATATTTCAGGACTAGCGCCAGGTACATATTATGTTACAGTAACTGATGCTTATAAATGTGCAAAAACTGCTTCAGCAAAAGTAGAGCAATCACCAGGAATGTTAACTCTATCTATTTCCACAATAACTCCGGTATCGTGTACAGGTAGTCATGATGGATCAATAGATTTAAGTGTATCAAATGGAACATTACCATATAACTATTCATGGTCTGGTCCGGGATCATACACTGCTTCATCAGAAGATATTTCAGGACTAGCGCCAGGTACATATTATGTTACAGTAACTGATGCTTATGGATGCATTAGGTATACATCAGCAACTATTTTGCAATCATCTGCATTGCTTGCTGTATCAGCTTCTTCAGTAGTTCCGGTTAGTTGCAAAGGTTCAGGTGATGGTTCTATAGATGTAACAGTTAGTGGTGGAACGGCTCCTTTCAGCTATCATTGGTCTGGTCCGGGTTCATTCAGTTCAAGCAGTGAAGATATTTCGGGTTTAGCTCCGGGTGCATACAACCTTACCGTTACTGATGCTTACAATTGTTCTAAAACATTAGAAGTAGAAATTTTAGAACCAGAATTATTAACAATACAAGCAGAAGGTAGTTCACAGGTATCTTGCTACAATACAAATGATGGAGTTATAACAGTTACAGCAAATGGCGGAACCGGTGCTTATAGCTTTTCACTCAATGGTGGACCAATCCAAAGCTCTAATGTTTTCAACGGATTACCAAGTGGCACATATAGCATTACAGTATTCGATATCAACAATTGTTCAGCCACTACAGAAGCATTGCTCAATATCATCAACCCTCCTCTATTAGTAATATCAGCAGTAGGTAGCTCACAGGTATCCTGCCACAATTCAAATGATGGAGTAATTACAGCTACAGCAAATGGAGGAACCGGGGCTTACAGTTATTCATTAAATGGTGGACCAAATCAAAGTTCTAATGTTTTCAGTAATCTGCCTGCAGACACATATATTGTTACTGTTTATGATATTAATAATTGTTCAGCAAGCACTCCTGAAATTATAATAAACAATCCTGCAATATTAACTTTAACAGCTATTGCTTCACCACAGGTAAGCTGTTACAATGCCAGTGATGGTGTCATAACGGCTACTGCAACAGGTGGTACAGGCGCATATAGTTATTCGCTTAATGGTGGAGCAATTCAAAGTTCAAATGTATTTAGTGGTTTACCGGCAGGTACTTATATTGTAACTGTTTATGATATTAAAGGATGTTCAGCTACAGCGCCACAAATCACTATAGCCAACCCTGAAGGCTTAAAAGTAATGGCAAAAGCCAGTTTTCAGGTAAGCTGTTATAATGCAAGCGATGGTGAAATATCAGCAACAGCAAGTGGCGGTACCGGTGCATATAAATATTCTTTAAATAATGGTCCTGCACAGTTATCTAATGTATTCAAAGGTTTATCAAGTGGTAAATATATAGTATCTGTTTTCGATGCCAATAATTGTTCAGCAGCTACTCCAGAAATGATAATAAATAACCCACCATTACTAACTGCCGAAGCTATGATTTCATCGCAGATATCGTGTCATGATGTAAATGATGGAATAATAACAGTAACAGCAATGGGTGGTACCGGCACATTTAGCTACTCACTAAACGGAGGACCGGCACAAACATCAAATGTTTTCTCAGGGCTTTCTGAAGGCACATATAACATTACTGTAAATGATATCTATAATTGTTCAGCAATTACTGAATTCCCTATAGTGATAACAAACCCATCACCTATTACTATTGTTACAACAAATTCACCTCAAGTATCATGTCATGATGCAAGTGACGGATTTATTACTGCAACTGTTTCTGGTGGTACAGGCTCATACAGTTATTCAATTAATGGTGGACCATTACAAGTTTCAAATGAATTTACAGATCTAACTAGTGGAACTTATGTTTTAACTGTTTTTGATGCAAATAACTGTTCTGCTGTTTCTCCATCAATTGTAATAAACAACCCAGCTGTATTGACCATTGACGCATCTATTACATCACCCGTATTATGCCATGATCAAAGTAACGGTGTAATTAATGCAACTGCTGAAGGTGGTACAGGAATATACAGCTACTCTATTAATGAAGGACCTATTCAGAGCTCGAGTGTTTTCTCAGGTTTGTCAAGCGGAACATATGTTATTTCAGTTTTTGACGCAAATAATTGTAAAGCAACTTCACCTGAAATAACATTATTAAATCCTCAGCCGCTATCCGCAAGTGTTGCAATTACATCAGAAGTATCATGTTATAATGGATCCGATGGAGCAATTTTAGTATCATCATCAGGGGGCACTGCACCATATAGCTATTCTCTAAATGGAGAACTACCACAGGAATCTGATGTGTTCTCTGATCTTCCCGCTGGTAATTATGTTTTAACCGTATATGATAATATGGGTTGTTCTGTGGAAGTGCAGTTTGAATTATCTCAGCCGGATCAAATCAAAATTGAATTAGTTTCAGTTGTAGATGCTGACTGCACGGGGAATCTAAATGGAGCTATCGAAATATCGGCTTCAGGAGGTGAATCACCTTATACCTATAGTTGGTCGAATGGTTCATTAACACCAATGATTGAAGGACTAAGTGCCGGAAATTACACTGTAACCGTAACTGATAATAAAGGTTGCCAGAACGAATATACTAAGCAAGTTAATCCCGGACCCGTTGAGGAACAGCTTGGTTTTAGCAATGCCTTTACACCAGACGGTGATGGTATAAATGATCTCTGGGCAATCAAAAATATTGAACTTTATCCCGATAATAGCCTCGTAGTTGTAAACAGGTGGGGCAACGAAATATATTCAATAAAAGGATACCAGGGTAACTGGGATGGCAGCCAACTTACTGAAGGTACATATTTCTATATACTGAAAGTTGAAATGTGTAATGTTCAAAGGACTTTCAACGGATATATAACTATTTTAAGGTAAATCTGTGTCGAACTTAAAACTATATTGTTATGAAAACAATCACAAAAATATTAGCACTGATGCTATTTACAGCTACAGGCTACGCACAGCAAGATGCTCAATATAATCAGTATATATTTAATATGCTGGTCATAAACCCGGCATATGCTGGCACAAAGGAAGTATTCAATGCGAATGCTATTTATTCAAGTCAATGGACTGGATTTGCCGGATCTCCTACTACACAGACATTGGGTATTGATGGCCCAATAACAAACAAAATTGGAGTTGGTCTACATCTGATCAATGATAAAATCGGAGCAGAAAACCAAAATGGGATTTTCGGAAGTTACTCGTTTAAAGTAAAAATTAGTAAAACCCTTAAATTATCTATGGGTATAGCTATTGGAGCTACTAATTTTAATATCGATGGCAGCGAACTGGTAACGATAACTCCCGATGATCCGCAGGTTCCTAAATCCATGACAAACAAGTTCCGGTTTGATTCAAAAACAGGTGTCTTTTTATATAATGAAAGATTTTTTGCAGGAATTTCATGTTCAAATTTAACAGCGGATGTTTTTAAAAGCAAAGACCTGTTGGTTGCCAGCCAGGTTAGGCATTATTACTTAACTTCCGGTTATGTTTTTGATATCGCTCCAAACTTTAAATTCAAACCAAGTTTTCTTATGAAAGAGGATTTTAAGGCTCCTTCAAATATTGATATTAATGCCTTTCTCCTTTACAATAACAAGTTCTGGCTGGGAGCAAGTATCCGAACCGGTGCAAAAATTTTTACTACAGGCGATCTTGAAAGTTCTCTGAGATTAAGAGATGCTTTCCTGGTTATGGCAGAATATAATATTAACGATCTGTTCCGTGTTGGTTATGCTTACACATATTCTATTTCAACACTAAGTGACTATCCGGGTCATGAATTCTCCCTGGGTTATTATTTCCCAAATAAAACAACTTCAAGTGTAATAAATCCAAGGTATTTTTAATTAAAAAAATTAAACATATGAAAACACGAGATATTTACATCAGGTCAATCGCAGTAGCCATTACAATTTTTGCTTTCAGTTTTTCTTTATCAGCACAAACATCGCTGCAAAAAGCTAAATCCCTTATGGCAAGTCATGAATATTCCCAGGCAATTGATTCATATAAGGAATATTTTAAAACAAATCCACCAACGATTGAAAACGCAAGAGAAATGGCCGAATGCTATATGATGCTGCGTGATACAAAATCAGTTGAGGTCTGGCTTTCAAAAGTAACTTCATTCGACGGATTCACAGCTAATGATGTTCTTAATTATGCCAATGTTCTAAAATCAAATAGCAAATATGAGGAAGCCATGTTGCAATATAAGCGCTATTCCGAAATCAATCCAAAAATGAAAGATAAAGCAGATGATTTGATTTTATCCTGCAAAAATTCATTGGAATGGATAGCCGACCCTGCCTATTTTAATGTCATAAATGCGAAAGCATTTAATTCAACTTATTCAGAATTCGGATTAATTACTTTCAACGATGGTTACATCATTTCATCCGATCGTTTTATTACCGGAAGTACACTGTCAGAGAAACAAACCGATGGTTGCAGCGGTAATGCGTATTTCAAATTATATTATATTCCAACTGAAAGCTCATCACTAAATTCACCCGATTCTGTTTATAATCAAAATAATGCTGAAGGGATTTCCAAAACCGGGATGTCAGCTTCGCCAGACTTTATACCGTTTGTTTCTTCTTATCCCGAATATAATAATATTCAACTGATGGACCCTGTTCTGATATCCGGTCTTAATGATGAGTATCATAATGCATTATGTACGTTTGATAAAACAACCAATACTATTTATTTTACAAGAGCAAAAAAAAGAAGGATAAACGAAAGGCCTATAAATAGTGACCCTACCAGTTGGTTTAACTATGCAATCGAAAAAAAATACACCAACTTTCTTGAAATTTATTCTGCTCACTATCAAAATGACAAATGGTTTGATATAAAGCCATTCCAATATAATAAAGCAAGTGAGTATTCCATTGGACATCCGGCAATATCGCCTGATGGACAAGTTCTGTATTTTGCATCCGATATGCCTGGTGGCTATGGAAAAACAGATATTTATTATTCCTCTAAACAATCTGATGGAAGTTGGAGTAAGCCAATGAATGCCGGTGATAAAATAAATACGGAAGGTGAAGAATCATACCCATACGTGGATTCAGAAGGTATGTTATACTTTTCAAGTGACGGGCATCCCGGGATGGGAGGATTAGATATATTTTCTTCTTCGGGAAGTAAAGATAACTGGGAACAGCCTGTTAACCTGAAATACCCTATTAATTCCGCGAAAGACGATTTTTCAGTTTTTTATACTGACCCCGGAAAATCAGGATACTTTGCATCGAACAGAGATGGCGGAAAAGGTGAAGATGATATTTATTATTTTATTCCTGAACCTATCACTAAACTGATTTTAGCAGGAGTGGTAAAGCAACGATTAGAAGACAATTCCATAGAAGTATTGAAGGAAGCTAATATTAAAATGGATAATAAAACTACAAATGCAACAGGAATTCTTACTTCAAATAATGATGGAAAGTTTTATGCAAACCTGGAATGCAATTCGGCTTATGATTTAACTGCAACAAAAACAGGATACTTTATGCAGTCGAAATCACTTGCAACAACAGTATGCAAAACCAGGAATGATACAGTTTTTGTTGACCTGTTGCTCGATAAGATCGTACTCAACAAATCCATTGTCCTTGAAAATATATATTATGATTTTGACAAATGGAATATCAGAAGCGATGCAGCATTAGAGTTAGACAAATTGGTTGATCTGCTTAAACGGAATCCTGATATAAAAATCGAACTGGGTTCTCATACCGATTGCAGAGGGTCGAATGCATACAATGAAAAACTATCACAAAAAAGAGCCGAGTCGGCCGTTGCTTACATTATCTCACAAGGAATCAATAAAGACCGAATCACTGCAAAAGGTTATGGCGAAAGTGTTCCGGTTAATAGTTGTATTGATGGTGTAAAATGCGCTGAAGAACAATACCAATTGAATAGAAGAACTGAATTTAAAGTAACTGATATCATAAAAAAATAAAAATCTTTTATCAGGTTTATTGATGCAGTAACTTATGAAAAAGAAAAATTTATTAATAAATTAAAAAAATTTCAACAAATAAAAAATGTAACATGAAAGCAATTGTTGTCATATTAGTCATGACTCTTCTGCCTTTAAGTGTGATAAGCCAGGTTGATCAGAAGAGTTCAAAAATTGATACCAATTTCACAGTGGTTACTCAGCAACAACCATTTTACCCCGGCGGTGATATGGAATTGGTTATGTTTTTTTACAAGAATATTCAGTATCCTGAAGAAGCTGTAGAAAAAAATATTACAGGAAACATTATGTTGAGTTTTGATGTTTTGCCCGACAGCACAATTACAAATATTGCAGTGTTGAGTAACATTGGTTACGGACTCGAAGAGCAGGTTGTAAAACTTGTTACTCCACTTAAATATGCACCAGGAATTCAAAATGGTGAAAAGATTAAGATGAATGTTATTCTAACGGTTCCTGTTCGAGCAAAATAAAAAAAATTCACTCGAATAAAAATACGTTCAGGTATTGCTCACAGTATTCATGTATATTTCATATTTGAGTTTAATAATTCAATATTTATTAAACTTATTTCGATTTGTCTTAATACAATCTTTATATAATATTCACTTTACCTTAATTATTTTTTTTCTGTTTGATTCTAATTTTATAAATAATGGGTCACATAAATTTTCTGGGGACTAAGCAAAAAGTTTATGAAGTCTAAAGA
>DAOQAK010000056.1 GCA_035353855.1 Bacteroidales bacterium
TAAAGTGTCAAACCTTTTATGCAAATTTATTTCAGCTATTTAGGGGGCTAGTACACCATTGGCTCAAGCATTGATGAATAAAAGGATTGGAGACATATGTGAAGTAGAATATTCTGGAGAATTGTTTAAAATTATTGATATTTTAGATGATTAAATTTTTGTAATATTTCTTAATAGTCCATTTTAAATTCAAAACTATATAAAACCCCATTTATCTTCAAGATACGTTTCATTTGAAATAAAAAAACCACTGAAATCAGTGGTTTTAGGTGGAGGTCTCTTCCGACTTTCACAACATTTTTCTGCTTTGCCCTGTTATCAATGCTTTTAGCGTGTTATAAAATATGCCTGGTCGAACGTTGGTCGAACAGGATTACTATTTTTCTTTATCCTTTTCTTTTAAAAATTCTTTCCAGTATTGTTCTGACTCAACTATAAGTTTCGAGAATAATTCATATATTTTTTTATCTTTAATATTGGCAATAGTTTCATGACTATATTGCATACGATACAGCCAAGAATAAAAAATTTCTCTAAAATCACCTTCTACTTTTTTATTTTTAAAAACTTTATTATTAATTAATGCTTCCCAGATATTTTTTGCAAATTCCAAAAATTCTTTTTGTGAAATAAATAAATCTGTTTTATTTATGTCTACTAATATTTCAAGTTCCCTGATACGTTTCGTTAATTGGTCAATTTCTACTACGTTTCTTAATTCATGAGGAAATGAAAGCCTTTTCAATTCTTTAACCATATCAATAGTTTTGCTTTTTGATTCAGATAAAAAATATGAAATATCAACATCTAAGACTTCTGCAATTTTCATTAGTGTATCTACTCTCATGCTATTATTAGCTAACATATTTATTAGCCCGCCTCGACTAACTTTAATAGATTGAGCTAATTTTTCCATCGACATTTTCCGCTCAACTAATACTTTTTTTATTTGTAACTCGATGTAATTCTGCATAATAAAAATAATATTAACAAAAAGTTAATAAAAATATGTAATAAATATATTACAATATGTAAACATTGTTATACATTTGTGAATATTTTACAACAAATATAAATAAAATATTACATAATTTAAAATTTATAATATGGATATAATCTTAACAACTCCAGATCAACTTAAATCAATTATCAAAACTACAATAGTAGAAATTGATTTTGAAAAGAATAAAGGGAATAATATTTCTTTATTTACAATTAACCAAGTAGCCAAAAGACTAGGAAAAGCGCATGCTTCTATAAAAAAACTTGTGCAAGCAGGTATCATAAAAACCACCAAGGACGGGCTAATTACTGAGCAAGCAATTAATGATTATTTACAAAATAAATAAAATTAGAAATTAAAATTTAAAGCAATGAAAACACAAAAAGAAAATACTAAATATAAAATTTATGAAATACTTCAAGATTTAGAAAAATTGGGATGGGAATACAATGTATTTAAAAAAAGTAAGCGAATTGTGTCTGCAAGATTTGATAAAATAAAACGTAAATATTAATAAAATTAAAAATTATGAAAAAAAAGAAGAAAGTGATGAAGCAATGCCTTCAGATAATGCAAAGAGCTTTAATCCTTCAGAAAAAATACGAAAAGCTAAAAGCAAAAGGAATAATAAAAAGTATTCCTGAATTTGAAGAGTTTCCTATGGCATAAAAGTCTAAAGCATTGAATACAGGTCAAAAAAAATCCGGTGAGCCAACACCGGAAAATTAATTAATATTTTTTATAAACTTAAAAAAATCATTTATGACAACAGATGACAAAATTACAAAATTCTTTACTGATCTACAAGTAGAATTACAAAAAGAAGTTGATTGTAATGATGAAGAATTTACAATCATTGATTATTTTAGATGTCAATGTGATCACATTGATAGAGTTTGTACACATGGTGTACTATATGCAAATGAATTATGTCAGGAAACAGATAGAGAAAATCTTTTAAGTGCATTCCATTTCCTTTCTCGTTTTCGCAGAACTATTACTAAAACTATTGAACTTAATAAAATTAAAATTTAATAGAAGCCCCTTTAATGGGGCTTCTTATCATTATAGAAATCATAAAAATATGGCAAAGCGAAATGATAGAGTGGAAAGTAAAAGAAATTTTATTAATAGGACGTGTAAAATGAAAAAAGAAATAATAAAAACATACTGTGAACAAAGGCTTTCAGATTATAACATTTCAAAGGAAGCAAATAAATTCAGAATTATTCACAGGGATTATCCGCCCAGAGATATTAAATTTTTTGATAGCGATGCAGATGATAATATAGTTATTACTTATCTCACGCCTACAGGATCGATATGCGAATATCCTAAAGGAAAAAAACTTATACAGTTTACACGGACCCGACTGAAAGCAGGAATTAACGGAAATAAATATTCACAGCCGGCAAACAGTGGGACTTTTCCTTTTATGACTCCGGGAGTAGTAAACAAATGCAGCAATAAAACTAAAATTAAAACACTTTATATTATTGAAGGCGAATTTAAAGCTTTTGTAGCTTCAAATTATTTAGATATTGATATTATTGGTATCGGAGGTATTCATAACTATAAGGATAAATCTAAAAACGAACTGGACGAATACATTCAGGTAATAATAAGAAATTGTCAGGTTGAAAACATAGTATTAATATTTGATGCTGATTGTAAAAAGATTGAGTATTCCGAAAACAAAGACTTACATCAGCGTCTACATTCATTTGCTAAAAGTATTTTGAACTTTAAAGAATTATGTACACCACTTGAAATTACTCTTTATTTTTCTCATATCCGTAGCGAATTTGAAGGAACCGCAAAAGGACTTGATGACCTGATCATTTTAAAAAAAGATAATTGTAAAGAAATTAAAAATGAGTTGCTCCAATTCACAAGCGGAAAAAATAAAAAATACTTTGATTTCATAGAGCTTTCATCAATAGCAGCAAATAAGATATATGAATATTTTTATATTGATAAACCTGAAAATTTCTATGAACAGTATAAAGATATTATACAGAACAAAGAATTTACATATCGTAACAAAAAATATTATTATAATGGAGAAAAGCTTGTTGTTTCATGGCATGGAGAAGCAGCAAACTACATGAGGGTAGGAACAACTTATTATAAACGAATTTTAGAAAAAAACGCACACAATGAATTGACTGAGCGAATTGATGTATGGTCGATTGGAGAAATACAGAGGGATTATAATAATGACAGGGAGTTTGTGAAACAAATTAAAAAATATGATACGTTTACTAATATCCCTGACAACACAAGCGAATATAAAAGAGTTCACACAGTTGAACATGACGGAATAAAATCCGATTTATATAATAGATATTATCCGGTTACCTGGATTCCTGAACAGGGAAAATGGAAAACAATAGAAATGTTTTTAAAACATATTTTTAATTGTAATAACCTGAAGGGTGAAAATCTATATGAGTTTGGGCTTGACTATTTGCAACTTCTTTTTTATTATCCTAAAAAACGTTTGCCTGTTTTGTGTTTTGTATCAAAGCAACGTAATACAGGAAAATCAACTTTCTTACGTTTCCTTAGATTAATTTTTGGTGAAAATATTGCAATACTTGACAACGACAGGTTTTCAAGTAAATTCACAGCTCACTTTATTGATAAGCTTATAATTGCTATTGATGAAACATTTATTGAAGCTGAGAAAAAAATAATCCAGGAACGAATTAAAAGATTATCTACAGAGCCAAACCAATGGCTTGAAGCAAAAGGACAAAACCCTGTTCAAATCAATACGTTTTCAAAATTAATTTTCTGTTCAAATAATGAAAAAAACTTCATGAGTATTGATGAAGAAGAAAACAGGTATGCAATTATAAGAGTAAATACTTTGAATGAAGATATACCGGATATACTTGAAAAAATGAAACCTGAGATACCAGGATTTTTGCATTTTTTAAAAAATAGAAAATTAAAATATGAAACAAACAAAACCCGAATGAGTTTTGATTTTTCTGTTTTTGAAACAGAATTTGGCACACAGGTTAAAGAAGCCAGTAAAAGCCGACTTGAAAAGGAAATCAAAGAATTTATTTCTGAAATTTTTATGTTACACGATGAAGAAACAACACAATTGACTTTATCCGATATACATGAAGGTATAAATAAAAATGTTCAATTTAAATATGCAAAAACACTGGTAAAGGAATGTCTTAATGATAATTTTAATTTAAAAGCTTCGACTGATCCAAAGCGTTATAAAAAATATCATAATGATTTTAATGAATCATTAACCGAAAGCGGTAAAATTGAATGTTCAAATACCGAGAAAGTAGGAAAGGTTTATACATTTAATAGAGAAAATTTTAAATAAAATTTAACTTAAAAAATATGGTTACAAAAGTTACAAAAGTTACAAGTCAACAATAGCAAGGGTTTTATAAGTAACTTTTATTAAAATATAAAGTTACAAAAGTTACAAAGTTGATTTTCAGTAATGTAACTTTTGTAACTAAAAAAACAACCCAAAAAAATGAAAAGTTACTTACAGGCTGTAGGGTTGTAACTTTTGTAACCGAAAAATGAAGTTTTATTCAGCATATAAAAATTTGTTACAATTTCTGTCCTTTCGTAAACGAGACCACTAAATTACCTTTGATAAAAATTAATGATAAACAAAAATAAATGGGATCACGTACCGAAATAGCAAAAACTAATTGACAAAAAATAGATTGATTTTAACAAGCTTGTTCACACAAATGAAATACTTTAAAATATTGAAAATATAAAGAAAACAATAACAGTAAAATATTTTAACTCAATGAAAGAAGAGCGCCTGAAACTTTATATTGATAATCCATACACTGGTAAAAAATATTACCTATATTTTTATGACTTACAACCGGAAATTATTAATACAAAACTTAGACAGTTAAAAAATTCCCATATAAAAATAATTACTGCTTGTTATGAGATATTGGACAAAAAAACGGGCAGTATTATTGAATCATACAAACTAACAGTAAAGTTATTAAATAAAATTATAAATTTAAATTACAACGAAAGATGGAAACCTATAAAATGTTAATCCTTTCAGCATCTCCAAACAGTTATAGTATAAAACGACTAGTTGAAGAAGCTAAGAAAAAAAAACATGAAGTTGATGTGTACTCACCAACTGATTTTTTTGCTTACATAAGCCCCATAAAATCGGGACATGACCGAATGTATTTAAAAAGCCCAGAGAATGAAATAAAGCGTGTACTTATAAAAGATTATGATGTTATCATTCCCAGATTTGCAGGGGGTGCATTTGAATACGGTTGTTCAATGATCGAACACTTTAATGAAAATATGGGAATACCTACAACCAGTAAAGCGTCTGGTTTGCGAATTGCATCTAATAAACTGGCGACTCATCAACGGTTAAGTAATTGTAAGGTAAGAACTCTAAAAAGCATTTATGCAAATCAACCTAATGATTTTAAATTTATCATTGAACTTTTGGATGGGTTACCAGTAGTTGTTAAAACATTAACTGGTAGTCAGGGTGCTGGAGTTTTTATATTAAATGATGAACTTTCTGCTAGTACAACACTAGGCGCTTTATCAAAACTCAAAATAAACTTAATACTTCAAAAGTATATCAATTCAGGGGATCCTAAAACTGATTTACGCATATATGTAGTTGATAAAAAAATTGCAGGTGCATACAAAAGATTCGCCTTAGATAGTGATTTTCGCAGTAATTACAGCATAAGCAAAACTGGTGAACAGGTTGAATTAACAAGCGAAGAAAAGCAAATGGCTATTGATGCGGCCGATGCAGTTGGTTTGCCTGGTGTATGTGCTGTTGATATAATAAGAGATTTTGATAATGACAATAAACCTTACATAGTAGAATGCAATGGAAACGGAAACCTTCACGGAATTGAGAAAGTAACAAATAAAAATATTGCAAAAGAGATTATTGAATATGCTGAAAGAATAGCAGAAAAGAAACCTGATAACTCTAGTACAGAAAAAAATTCGGTTAATATTAATAATGAAAGAATTTCTGATGAAGAATATTGTAGAACTCATACTATGGCAGAAAATGTTCAATATTTAAGAACTACAAGAAAAATTAATAATGGATTTTAGATATACACATAGATATTTATAATTTATCAATCCTTTTATTTATTAAGGTTGTCATTATCTGGCAACCTTTTTTATTTTTTAATATCTGCATATATGGTAATTTTTAAAAAATGTCCGGACAAACCACATACAGGGCGGTGCTGGGTTAAAAGACACAAAAATGGGAATTTTTTCAGAAAATAAATTAAACTTTCCTTTAAAATCAACTATTCTAAGTTTTTTACGTGGGAATTACTACTGGAATTTTGTCTGTACATGATATTTTATCTTTTTTAATAATAAAAAGTTAATTAAATTTAAAATAATTATTTTTGTAAAACAAAATTTCCCCAGGTATGACAGATGTTATTTCTGCATGAATAAAAAACCTGCAGTATTGCGGGTTTTTTATTTTTATATATCATTCCATTTTATCATTTCGCTTTGCTTAACCTTATCAGATACCTTTGAATAAATTTGTGTTGATTTTAAACTTGTATGTCCGAGCAATTCTTTTATTATCTCAATTTTAAAACCCAGCTCAATACAAATAGTAGCAAAAGTATGTCTTGCCCAGTGGAATGATACAGGCTTGTTTATTCCTGCAATTTTAGCAATAGTTTTTAAATATAAGTTTGTAGGTTGATCTACTAAAACTCTGAAAATTTTTTGTTCGGCAAAACCGCTGCCAATAAAACCAAATGCTTTATCATTTATGGGTATGCTTACAAAGTCTGATGTTTTCTTCATGCGAATTTTAATAATGTTTTCCTGTATGTCTTTAAATTTTAAATTTCTCACATCAGAATATCTGAGGCCGGTATAACAAGCAAAGAGAAAATATGTAAGTACGTTTTGATATTTCCGTTCCAATGAGTTTTTATTATATAATTCATGTAGTTTATTAACTTCATGAATAGTTAAGGCCTTTTGCTTTTTATCGGTATGTTTAGGTTTCTTCCAGTGGTATTGCCTGAAGGGATATTTTTCAATTTCAGCAACACCTTTCTCAATAGCTTTATTATATACTGATCGTACAAACCGGAATGATTTATCAATAGTAGAATTATCATTATGTAGTTTATCTATCATATAATTTTCATACGCTGCTAGAAAATTAATATTAATATCTTCAAACATGAGTGTAGCGCTAAACTTTTTTAATTTTGATATTTGAGTATTGTATGTCTGAAGCGTACCCGTTGCAAGTTTATTTTTTAAGTTACTTGCAATTTCATTTTCTATAAAGTCATAAAATGAATTGCTGTTTATCCTGGTATAATCGAAAAGTCTTTCAAACTCTGTAACTGATAAGAATTTTCTTTTAATGAAATAATCTGCAATGATAGTTTTTGCAGCAAGTTCAATGCTTTCCAGTTGTATATTTATATTATAAGAATCAGGGCAGCTATTAAAAACTCTTTGTTTTTTTTCATTCCACATAGCCGGATCATTGATATCAATATAACAAGATTTATAAATCTTGCTGATTCGGCTTACAGTGAAATAATAATAGATTGTAAACGTACCATTTCTTTTACTTCTATTGGTACGTAAGGAAAAACGAAATATTGGTTTCTTCATTTGTCTTTGTTTTTTTGGTCGAACGTTGGTCGAACAAAAAAGTCAAAAACATTGAATTTACAGGTCAAAACTTTGAACGCCAAAACTTCAAAGTGTTTGAGAATGTAACATATAGAAATTTTCATTCTATATGTTACACGCTCCCTGAGGTCTCTTCCGGATTCGAACCGGAGTATACGGTTTTGCAGACCGGCGCCTAGCCACTCGGCCAAGAGACCTTTTTGTTTTTGCAGTGGCAAAGATAATAAAAATATTTTTATGACAAATTGATGATGTATAACCATTGTAAAAAATGATTAAAGGTTTAGGGTTAGGGCGGCTGGTTTAGGTTATGGTAAAAGGTTAAAAGAAAAATTTTCAAAAAACAAAAGACTAATAACTTAACCAGTAGCCATCAACCAAAAACAGATGACTATGTCAATGATTGAATCTATTAATCCAAATCCAATAAAATTTCATTTTGCTTTTCGCTGTAAAGTATATTGAACTTTTTTAACCTTGCCGCCAAGCGGAGGATTTAGTTTTGCTACTGTTACTTCAGCGCTATCCATTTCAGGGAAATTTTTAAACAAGGCATCAATGATTCTTCTTGTTACATGCTCAATAAGTTTTGAATTTATTTCCATTTCTGCCTTAATAATATTATATACTTTCTGATAATCCACGGTTTTGGAAATATCATCAGAAATTTCGGCAGCATCAGAGTTGGAAGAAAATTTTACCTTCACAATGAATTTATTTCCTGTTTTCTGTTCTTCTTCATGGCAACCATGATAAGCAAAAAACTGCATTCCGTTCAAAGTAATTGATCCCATAAATCTTATTTTTTCAGTATACAAAAATAAAGATATTCACTGAACTTTTTCAGATATGATGAAATCATCTTACTTTTGTAGCTTATCTTATATTTTTTATGGAAACAAAATCGGAAAAATCGCTCAACTTTATTCATGAGATTATTGAAGAGGATTTAAAAAACGGGAAGAACGAAAGTCGCGTACACACACGTTTTCCGCCCGAACCTAATGGTTATCTTCACATCGGTCATGCAAAATCAATATGTCTGAATTTCGAGACAGCAATAAAATATAATGGCTTATGTAATCTTCGTTTTGATGATACCAATCCTGTAAAAGAAGATACAGAATATGTTGATTCAATCAAGGAAGATATCCACTGGCTTGGATTTAGCTGGGGCGACCGGGAATATTATGCTTCGGATTATTTTGAACAATTGTATGAATATGCTGTACTTTTAATTAAAAAAGGAAAAGCATATGTTGACGATTCAAGTGCTGAAGAAATAAGCAAATG
The DNA here is from genome assembly GCA_035353855.1 of Bacteroidales bacterium. Classification (NCBI taxonomy): domain Bacteria; kingdom Pseudomonadati; phylum Bacteroidota; class Bacteroidia; order Bacteroidales; species Bacteroidales bacterium. The sequence goes on from DAOQAK010000056.1 coordinate 9,008, forward strand.
TCGTGGTACAATTACAAAACCCGGGGTAGAAAGTCCATACAGGAATCGTACTATTGAAGAAAATCTTGAATTGTTTACTAAAATGCGTACCGGCGAATTTCCCGATGGCTCTAAGGTTTTACGTGCAAAGATTGATATGGCTCATACCAACATGATGATGCGTGACCCCTTGCTATATCGTATCATTCACACCGACCATCATCGTACAGGAGATAAATGGTGCATTTACCCGATGTACGATTTTGCCCACGGACAGTGCGATTCTATTGAGCGCATTACGCATTCCATTTGTACTTTAGAGTTTGAGATACATCGCCCGCTTTACGATTGGTTTATTAAAGAGATTGGAATATTTGCTCCTCAGCAAATTGAATTTGCACGACTGAATTTGAATTACACGGTAATGAGCAAACGCAAATTATTGGAACTGGTACAAAACGGATTGGTGAAAGGTTGGGACGACCCGCGTATGCCCACTATTTGCGGTATGCGTCGTAAAGGATATACTCCGGAAGCTATTCGTAATTTTGCTGAAACCATTGGTGTGGCTCGTCGCGATAATGTTATTGATATTGCATTGCTTGAGCATTGCCTGCGCGAAGACCTTAATAAAAGAGCTGTTCGAAGAATGGCAGTAATAAATCCGGTGAAGTTAATTGTAGATAATTACCCTGAAGATTTAACAGAAAGTTTGGAAGGGCTTAACAATCCTGAGAAACCTGAAGAAGGAAACAGGAAAATACCTTTCTCAAAAGAATTATATATCGAGCGTGATGACTTTATGGAAGTTCCGCAGAATAAGTTTTTCCGTATGTTCCCGGGGAATGAAGTCCGCCTGAAATATGCCTACATCGTAAAATGCACACATGTTGTGAAAGACGAAACTGGTGAGATAAAAGAAATTCATTGCACTTATGATTCGGAAACATTAAGTGGAAGATCGCAAAGCAATCGTAAAGTAAAAGCTGCAATTCACTGGGTTTCGGCTAAACATGCAGTAGAGGCAGAAGCACGTTTGTACGACAGGCTGTTCAATAAAGAAAACCCGGATGAAGTGGAAGAAAGTCACGACTGGAAAGAAAACCTGAACCCCGATTCATTGAAAGTTGTAAAATGTTTTGCTGAACCCAATTTTGAAAACGCTGAAAAACTTGCCAAATACCAGTTTGAGCGTATCGGGTATTTTTGTGTGGATTATGATTCAATAAAAGAAAAACTTGTTTTCAATCGTACGGCATCATTAAAAGATAGCTGGACAAAAACAGCGAAAGCATAAAAAAGATAATAATGCGGCGGCCTTTAGGCCGCCGCATATAATAAGAAAAACAATTTTCAGTTGCCACGACCTTTAGGTCGTGGATTAAAAAATAAAATATGATGGGCTTTTAGCCCAAATTCAAAATGAATTTATTTTCATTATGAAAAATTTGTCGGTTGTAATAATAACTTTTAATGAAGAACGTAACATTGCCCGTTGCCTTAATTCTGTAAAGGAAATAGCCGACGATATTGTTATTGTTGATTCGGGAAGCACCGACAAAACAGAAGAAATTTGCAAAACATTCAATGTAAATTTTATTAAACAATCCTGGCTAGGATATTCCGAACAAAAGAATTTTGCAAACCAGCAAGCCCTCTATGACTGGATATTTTCGCTCGATGCTGACGAAGAACTTTCATCTGAATTAATTCAATCAATAAAAGAAGCGAAACAGCAAGACAAAGAAATTTATTATAAAATAAATCGCTTAACGAATTATTGCGGAAAGTGGATAAAGTACGGTGGTTGGTATCCCGATATCAAACTCAGGATTTTCAACCGAACCAATTCGAAATGGATTGGTACTATTCATGAAACATTGATCAATGAAAAAAATATTCCGGAAGTTTTATTAAAAGGGAATTGTAATCACTACACATACTACAATAAAGAAGAACACATTGCACAGGCCCGTAAATTCTCCGATTTAGCTGCTCAGGATCTATTTGGAAAAGGAAAAAAAGTTTTTCCTCTAAATTTTATTTTCAGTCCTATAATAAAATTCATCCGCAATTATTTTTTACTTGCCGGATTTTTAGATGGCGCATATGGTTTCCGTATTGCCTGTATTTCGGCAAAAGCGGCATATTGGAAATATGCGAAACTAAAACAATTATCATGTTATAAAAGATAATATTCTTGTAAAAAGAATTTTTATCTCTCAAATTCAATACATTTTTCTCCCTGGTGTGATGTTTTATTGGTAACTAAAATTTTATAGTTTTCATCATAAATTTTCCAATCATCAGGTTTTGTATTTATAAGATACTTTTCAAATGTTGAGTCAGGTAAAGCTATAGGAATCCATTGCCCATTTTCCAGGTAAGAGAATTCAATGTCGTCAACATATAATTCTCCTTTGCCGATGAACATACATCCAAAACAAATTGCAGCAGCATCTTTATCAATTGTACCCGTAATTTCGCAATATTTCCAGTCTTTTGATTTAATAGGACGATTATCCATGTTATCAAAAAATCCCACAGAATTGTCAGTTTTATCAACTCTTGCCCAAAGCTGACCTTGACCATTTGTTGTTTTCTCTCCAATTTTTATATATGCTGAAAATTTAAATTGTTTTTCGGCATATTGTTTAGCATCTATTTTAAACATTAAATTTCCGAAATCGGCAATAGCATTTTTATTTTTATTTATATCATAGTTAGGTATCGCTCTATGGGTTTCCCGAATAAATATTATTCCATCATAAATAGTAGCAAGTGGATTTTTTATATAATATTTTTCAGCATCTTTTACAGAGAATAATGCGCCAATACAAATAGATGGAATGCTATCATAAATGAATTTTTTCATATCTTGATTTTTTTCAGCATCAGCAAAATCGAAAATAAATATTTTATTTTTAGATTTTGAAAAAGTGAAACCTGTCGAATTTTGTTGAAGTGTGTAATTAAATTCTACTAATCCTTTACCTTCTTCAATTGCCTGGAATGAACCAGTGTAAAAATCAAAACCTAATGCATAATAATTATCTTTAAAATATTTTTTTAAATAATCGCCCATCATAATTCCATTATCAGCACCAAGATCATTTTCGGCAATATGCCCGTTGTGAGCCCATAATACAAACTTGCTCGAATTGCCTTCAAGATTTAAAAGCCACTTTACATTTTCGCTCATACAACTATCTCTTAGTTCACTAATAACGGTATCATTCGGGGCCGACATCATTTTGAAAAATTGTGAAACGACAACTAAATTTTGTCGTTCAATATTATATTCTCGAGGTGATGAGGTAGCAATATAACTTTCTTTTTTTTCATTAATATGAGATAAAATATTCTCAATTTTATTAAAATATTCTTTTGCTTCTTTTTGCTCTGGGTACTGTAATGATTGTATTTTGATCACATCTGGATTAATATTATTTGCATAAGTTGAATCAACCTCATGCAAATATTTATAAAATTCAGAAATGGCTACTGTTGGTACTTGCATATCAAAACCATAAAAACGAACTTTATCTTTATCTTCCTTGTCTTTATTATAATTACGCATCCATTGAATCATTGCCATTACTTCTTTGGTGTTCCATGTCCAGAAATATAATCCATCGAGTGCTTTTTGGGGGTCGCCTTTTCCGTACATTACATAATCATTTACAGCATAGGCTTCAGTAAGATTTGCTTCAATTGCAAAATAAAGGAACCCCATTTCTTTAACAAGAAATTCAAGCATGCGATGCTTCATTTGAAAAATTTCTTTTGTACCATGAGTGGCTTCACCAAGAGCCACAATACGTTTATCCTTCAGAATATTTTTTAATGGCATTAAATCATTGAATCCACTCTCTGCTTTTACGGTTTTAACTTTAATGGAATTCTCATCAATCCATTTTATTACATTTTCATTTTGACTTGTAACAATCAAAGGAGAAGAAAATAATAATGTGAACAAAAAAAATAATTTGTATAACAAGTTTTTTAGTTTAGAGTTTTTCATAAAAATAAAATTTATAGCTGCATATAAGAAATCTCATGGATACTGTTATGATATAAATTAATGAGAGGTTTTCTTTTTCATTCCTATGTCGAAACATTCTGAATGCTCAGTGTTTCTAAGAAAAATAATTGCATCATATTTACCTGTGATTTTTGTATAATTGAATTGTTTTTGATTTACTGTTGCCCAAAGCTGGCGAAACAACATTTCATTACCTAACCAATTTGACGAAGAATCACAAATATTTTTTTTCCGGATATCAATGATATAATCCGGATATTTACATTGTTTAAAATAATCTTCAAAGGAACCTTTGGGTGATGATTGTAAATTATTAATGGATAAAACGGAATCGTTATATGCGGTGAAAGAACCGCTATCAGTAGCAAAACCAATAGAAGCATATTTATTTCCATAATCCCTGAATAATAATTTGCCGGTTGAAAGCCAATCGTTTTCTTTACCTACAAATGAATTGTTTGCCCATATAATAACTTTTGAATCGGGATTTTGTTTCATTATCCAATTAATATTATCTGTCCGGAATAGATAATAATAATTGTATGAACTTAATGATTGAGTAATATTTTGCTTTAGAATCACAATCATTTGTTTTAGCCATTCGTACTGTGTAAGTGATATTGTTTTTAAATAGTTTGCCTTATTTTTATCAAAGTGAGCTGATATTTGCTGAAGCGAAGGTTCTATCTTCTTTAATGATTTTAATGATAATTTTCCGTCGATATATGAATTTTGTATAATATGTAAATGAATTTTTTCTTTCAAAAGGGCATATTGTTTTTCACTTTTCAGGATTTTTTCTAAAAATGATTTATCATTTGCTGTTGCAAAATCTTTTAGCATTTTCAGAGCTTTATTATTGTATGATGCAGTTATTCCATAAAATGTAATTTTTTCAGTTCGGTTATGGTTATAATTTTTCAGCCATTGCAAAATATTTTGTGTTTCTTTACTATTATAAATCCAGGAATGCAGCGAATCCAATACCGGTAATGTTGTTTCCTTATCGTTGAGTATATAATCGTTTAATATAGAAACTTCGGGCATTCCGGCATCAATACAAATAATATTGAATTTATTTTCAGAAATCAGGTATTCCGAGATACGCTGTTTCATTAATAATTTATCACTGCTGCCATATGAAAAACCTCCAAGGGCGACAATTTGAGCATTACCAATAATATCATTTATTTTTTTCAAATCATTAAATCCGTTTCCTGCTTCAATTGTTTTAATGGGAATACAATTATTATTCAGCCATTCAACTTCTTTAGGTTCAGGATTTTTTATAACAGGGGCAACGTCATTAATTTTTTCACCATCAATTTTAATTTCAAATTTATCAAACCATACCGTTCCTGTTCCATTTAATAATCCTCCAAATGTGAGAGAATTTGCAGCTGTATCAATGGGCAACGATATTGTATATTTTTTCCAATCGGTTGTTCCTTTTCCTCCCTGCGAATAAGTATTACCATATTTTATAGCATTGTTATGAGGTTTGCTGTCCCATTCTGAACACCATAGCATGGCGCTTCCTTTTAGAATACTGTCTGTTTTTATATATGCTGATATTTGTATGGAATCTTTATCTATAAAATACTCCGATGGTATTGAATTAATAATATTTCCAAAGCCACGATTTTTAGTTTTTTCTTCAGCGCATTTGATCATCACACTATTTTTCCCGGAATATTTAATTAATGAGTCGATTGTAATAAAATAATTTTTTTCATCTTTTTTACTTCCTTGTGCAGCCCCCCATATTTCAGGAAGATTTGTATTTAGCGATTTAACTTCAAAATCAAGATTAAGAAAAATATTTTCTCCTTTACTGTAAACAATTTTTGGTTGCTTAAAAGGAAATTTATAATCAATAAAATACGAATTGTTTTCTTGTTTTATTATTTGTTTTGGTGAAACACTTGAAGTAACAGTTGAATCAGGTTTGTTAAAAAATGCTACAGATAAAGGTGAAGGAATTTTTTGTTCGATATTTTTGTTTGGGCAAGTTGAAATAATTTCAGGAAAATTATATCGCTCCATCTGTCTTGCAATAACCACATTGCTATTTGTAATGAACGAATTCCATAATATAAAAAGAATTACCAAAACAGATAATGAAGAAAAAATCCATGTAAAAAATCCTTTATTAAACCAATTTGAAGAAACATAATTTTTTTCGTATGCAAGTTTTTCTATAAATCTTTTTTCGGAGCCGGATAATTTTTCTTTTGTTTCGCTTTCTGAAAAAACAAATCCTGCCTGCATTTCAAACATCTTCTGCGTTTCTTTCCCGTTGCTGGTATCAAGCAAATGTAATCGCAGAAGTCTGTTGAAATGAGCTGCTGTAATATGTTGCTTTGAGTTATACATTTTGTTTTATATTTTTCATCAACCCTTCATTCATTTTTTCTGTAAGCTTTACTTTTAAACGCTGATGATAAACCTTCAATTGTTCTTCAGGTTTAGCCACATACTTTGCTATTTCTGAATAGGGCATATCCTGCGCTCGTAATAATAACAGCATTCGCTCCCAGTCATCCAATTTTTCAAGTTCCTGTTGTAATAAGGTCATTTTAAAATTGGAATTCTTTTCTTCTTTTGATTCATTCTTATCAAATATTCCCAGGTTTTCCAGGTCATCGTTATAAGTAACATCAAGGAATTCTTTTCTTTTCTCTTTGTCGCGATGATTGTTTTTCAGGAAGTTCATAAATAATGTAAATACGAACGAAGCGAATTTTTCTTCTGAAACAAAATGGTATTTTCCAATACGGTCAACTGTTTTAAAAAGTGTCTGATAAACCAGGTCAGTAGCCGTATCCTCATCAAGCTTCCATGTTTTTATAGCATAATTATTCAGCTTACGTCCATAACGCAGATAAAGAATTTCAATACTTTTCTTTTCTTTCTTTTTTAGAATTTCGTATGTAGGAATTTCATCCTGCTTCATAAACAATCAGCGTTCATGAGTATAAACACAAACAGGTAACAAAATAATAAAAATATTTGAAGAAATAGAAAAAATTACTTTTCTATTATTTCCATAAAGTAACGGAATCCAAGGTCAGTTGCGGATTTTGTATAATGCCCTCTTGATTTTGTTCTTACATCTGCTCCGGGACTTTTCCAACCACCACCGCATGAAATACCTTTTTCCTGTACCATTTCGGCAACATTTCCGCAAACATTATAAAGTCCGTAAGAGTTAGGAAAATATGAGCTTACAGGTGCAGTTAAATCGGCGGCATCCAATAAACTTCCTATACCATTATGTCCGCAATCAAAATCTATCTGATATGATTTTGAAAGCGAATCATATTTTACGCATTCATCGCCAATCCTTCTGAAATTGCACATAAAATGACCATTCTGATATAAATAGGGACCCCATGGATATGCTGAAAAATCAAAGCTTCCGGTTGCCGCTTTTTCCCATTCCTTTTCGGTAGGAAGACGGAATAATACTTTTTTGAATTTACGTTTTGGATTGGAATTATATTTATCGGTAAGCCATTTGCAAAATAGATTTGCCGCGTCGTATGAGATGTTTACAACCGGATAATTTTGATAAGCAGGATGGCGAAAATAATATTCAACCATTGGTTCATTGTATTCTAATTTATCTCGCCAATTCAATGAATCAATTTGAATGTTTTTTAATAAATCCTTTTTATTTTCATTAACAATATCTTTTCCAAAATATCGATATAAAAGATTTGATACCTCAAATTTTCCTGCATACAGCGAATCAGTAATTTTTGCAACAGATTTGTCGATGGTTTTAATACTAAAAACAGGTTCTTTAATTTTCTTTTTATCCTTTGAGACGAAGGACATGAGGAGGAAGGGTAGAATGAAAACTGAAATTAAAATTTGCTTTTTCATTTTTTTATTTTTTGGTTGGATTTTATTTTTCAATTATTTCCCTGATTACGGCCGATGCAATGAAACAACCGAAAACTACAGGCATATACGAAATGGTGCCTACAATTGATTTTTTATTTTTTTCGTTTTCAGTAATTTCAATTGCATTATCATTCACTTCTTCGGGTGAGAATACAACATTAAACCCTGAATAAATCCCGAGTTTATGAATTTTCTTTCGCAGGTAATAACCCAATTTGCAATTGTATGATTCGGAAATATCAGCGATCTGAACTTTTGATGGATCGAATTTTCCACCAGAACCTAGTGAACTGATTAATTTAAGTTTCATTTGCATGCAGTGATATATCAAATAAATTTTTGGCGAAAGTGTATCAATAGCATCAACAACATAGTCGTATTTAGCCATTGTTAACACATCGGTAATTTTTTCGTCTTTGATATATTTATTTACAATGGTGATTTTTAATTTAGGATTGATATCGAGGAGGCGTTGTTGTAAAACCTCTGTTTTAAGCATCCCTTCTGTGCTTACGAGTGCGGGTATTTGCCGGTTTCGGTTGCTGCTGTGAATGGTATCGGAATCAACTAAGGTCATTTTACCTATCCCTGCGCGGCAGAGCATTTCAGCTGCTGCTGCACCTACTCCGCCAATTCCGCAAATAAGGATATGCGTTTTTTTCAACCTGGCGAGATTTTTTTCCCCTACAAGCAATTCTGTTCGTATCAGCCAATCATTTTGTGTTTTCGCCATAAATCCGATTCTGAATTCAGGATAATATTAAATAATCAATACTTTATTTTATTTCCAATATTCGTATTGGTTGTTAGCAAATCTTCTGCTGTACATGTGAACTCCAGCTTTTTTTTATCGGCAGAGAGCGTTGATTTTTTATTTGAAAAATTATTTACTTCTGAAGGAAGATTAAAAACACTTTTATAAGAAATATATTTCAGAACATTATTATCTTTTAATTGATCCTTGTATTTTCTTGCGAATAAACGCAGCAAAGGAGCGTAATTCTTTTTGACAATTTTATGTTTTTTTATTTTGATATATGCAGGTTCGTAAAAACGTTTTTTCTGGTTAAACAATTTATATAATGCATCATTCAGCTGTTTTGAATTTTTGAAATCAAAACTCACCGAATACAAACCTTTCTGACTGGTTGATTTGATATTGCTTATTCCGTCGACATCTTTCAATAATGCGGCAGCAGTTGAGGGAAGACTTTTTATTTGATCAAGAGAAGTTCCCTTCATATAATTTTCGCCAAGGCTCATTGCAAAATTGCCCAAAGTTCCCATATCGGTATAAAACTTTACCGAACCCGAATTATCGGCATTCAATGTGATTTCTTCAACAATATCAATACATCCTGTTAAAAGAAAAATGGGAAGTATAAACAAAAATATTTTTTTCATGTTTTAAAATTCTGATTTAATTATTTTCCCCTTTATTTATTAATAACTTTTTACTAAAAACAATACAAGTTGCTCAACCCAACAACTACAAACAGATTCTGATATTATTCATCATTGGAAACGACTACAATTTCGACCCTCCTGTTTTTTTGCATTTCAATTTCTGTTCTGGCATAAGGGTAAGCCATTTGCGTATTTCCAAAACCTTTGAATGTAAGCCTGTTTTCAGCAACACCATTATCAGAAAGATATTTGCATACAGCCTTTGCTCTCATGGTTGATAGTGTGAGGTTCCAACCATTATCATTTTGTTCTCCATAATTGTAGGGCCAGTTTACATGACCACGTACTTCAATTTTTAAATTAGGATTATCTTTCATCATCTTAAGAAGCCCATTTAACGAGGGTTTTGAACCTGGAAGAAAAATATCCTGGTTCCCGTAAAAATAAATATTTTCTAAAACTATTTTACTTCCTTTTTCAATTTTCTGAAGACTGATTTTTATATTTTCAACACCGCTGTTATCAATGGGTTTATATATTATTGTTTTTGAAAAATATCCTTTTGCTCTTGCTGTTATTTCGTAGATATGCGATTTTTCAACTTTCATAAAATAACTGCCGGGGTTTTCAAGATTGGTTTTTGAAGTGGCAGTATTATTTTTTAATGAATCGATGATTTCAATATTTCCGTTTATCATTTCATGGCTTAAGCTATCGAGCAGCGTTATATTTAATGATTTTTCAGGTGTAGGATTTGCTTTATAGTGCAGCTTAAGCGTAAACCCGCAACCATTTTCATAAACATTATCAAGTACCAGGTAATAAATTTCGTTTTGTTTTGTTTCTATAAATTTGCAAAACGACTCTCCGGGTCCTGAGTGTATGTAATCATTCGGTGCATTCATTTTCATTCCTGTAACACTGGCAATACTTTTATCATTTCGGGAAATAACACTGCGAACAGGTTTCAGGTTTTTCTTTTTAATATTATCACAAAAATTTGTTTCATTTCCTGAATATTTATAAACCAGGAAATCATAATCATCTTTTATACATACCGGGATAATGTCAAACGTAAGTTTTCCGTTAACAGGAGAAATAATTTTAAACCAAACACTATGATGTTCTTTTTCGAAACTATATGAATTTCCGAGTACATCATTAAATTCATTGGTTGCGCCATAACCTGCAGGGGCATTGGTTGGACCATAAATGGTATCTGTTAAGATTATAGGTGAAATGCAATCGGAATTTGCTTCTGTAACTTGGAAATCCTGCGCTTTACCAAAATGATACAAAAGGGTAAGCAAAAACAAAAAAATAAATTTTGTTTTATTTTGTATATATGATTTTCTTGGAAACAACAGGTTTTCCATCAGTATAGAGATAAATATAGTAAACACCTTTTTTTATTTTTCCCGGAGTCCAAGTAAGCTGCCCTTGCTTTTGATTTAATTCTTTAGAATAAACGAGCTTATTTAACGAATCGTATATTTTGATTAAAGAAAATTCTTCGGTTTTATAATTTATATTAAATATATCGTCCGAAGGATTAGGGAATACATCAAGTGAAATAATTTTTTTATTATCTTCTGTAATGCCCGATTGACTTGGCAATCCTACGCCAAAAGTATATTCGCCTTTCATTAAATTATTAGTTGTAAGATTACCGGCAGATGTACCGGCTTTTATAAAATTCACAATACGCCAGTCGTCTTTTGTGTTTTCTCTGTATAGCAAGACTAATGAATCGGCCGATGCAGCAGTTGGAAGCAGACTATTGTCCAACCCATTTGAATATCGGTTGTATGTAAATCTTCCCTGTGCATCAAAGCCCTGTGGAATAATTCCATCAATTTTCCAATACCGTTTATCAGAAATACGGAAAATAGTTGATGAAGGATTTTTTAATGCATCGGGAGCAACCCAATTATGCTCAACGTGGAAAAAAGCAGAATCACTTATATTATTTATTATAAGCGAAAAGAACGAATTCGGAAAATTTGATGTTCCCGAAGTTTTTAAAACTTTATAATAATCAGTTGTTGCATCGCTTACTTTTTCGTTAAGATCAATCATAGCTGTTGTGGGAACAAAAGGCAGATGAAATATTTTGTTACCATATTCTCCCGAAAATTCAATATTCTCAGCGTAGCTTTGCCATGAATCATTCATAAAAGTAATCTCAATTTTATTTGAATTTACAAAAGAATTTCGGTGATGAAATTTTTGCCGCACATAAACTTTATAATCATTTCCTGTTCCGGTATATTTAACGGAATCTATTGAGAAATGAGGGAACCCGGGAGTTTTTATCCAGCCTTCAAAAAAATCGCTTACATTAATTCCGGTTTTTGCAGTAATATAATCACGTAATTCATCAGTTGAAATATGTTTGTATTTGTAATCTACAAGCCATGATTTTACTGTACTGAAAAAAAGTGAATCGCCCAGGTAATATCTTAATGTGTGAATTATATCACCACCATTTTTATAAACCGTACTGCCATAAGTAATACTTGCAGGAATGCCGTAAATGGCATAATATCCGCCATCGTCAATATGACTGTTGTTCAGTGAATAATAATGATTCGATTTTATTTTTGCCATATAGGAATCGTATCCGTTCAATCCTCCAACGTAAATAGCTTCGCAGTAAGTTGCCCATCCTTCGTTAATCCACATATCTTCAGCGGTAGCGCATGTAACCAAATCGCCAAACCAATGATGAGAAAGCTCGTGAGCATATAATTCTTCATTAGCTAAAGTCCCATCAATTGCGGCTGCCGGGTATGCAATATTTGCGGCATGTTCCATTGCGCCGTTGTTAAATGGAACAGCAACATAACCCACACGTTCCCACATGTACGGGCCAAAATTATTTTCGTAAACAGAAAGGATATTTAATAAATTAACGAAAGAACTTTTAGTTTTATTAGAATCTGTTGGATTCACATAAATTTTTACAGGGATATTTCCATTTAAACTATTGAAAGTATATTTTATGGGAACATAAGGTCCAACGGCAACTGAAGCAAGGTAAGTAGGAATTTCATTATGCATTCGCCAGTAAAATGTTTTTGTTCCGTCGCCGTTGTCGGTTTCATTCATAAGAGTTCCACCGCATACAGCTGTTTTGGTATTTTTTGTTCTAATATAATAATCATATGTAGCGCGGTCAATAAAATCATCAATACATGGAAACCATACTCTTCCGTAATTGTGCGGAACATCCTGGAAAGCTACTCCTAAGTTATAGGCATAATTACTGTCGGCGCTGAAATAAAACCCTCCCCAATTTGAAGGGTCAGTTACAGGTTTTCCATTATAATATACTTTTAATGAAATTGTATCGTTAATGTTAATCGGCGAAAGAAGAGAAAATCGTAACAGAGTATCATTGTAACCAAATGAAGGTATTATTGTATTGTTTACTGTAATTGAATCGATATTTAATTTCAGCAAATAAAGCGATATTGAATTTACATTATTTGTTTTCGGGGTTACAGTAAGTTCGGTATATCCTTTTATTGATTTTTTTGAAAGATAAATGATATCAAGATGAATGGAATAATTAAGAACATCAAGAGTATCACTTATTAATCCCGTTTTTATTTTTTTATTTACAGACGGATTATTTTTAAAAGAACATAGCAGGAAAATGCTAATGAAAAGTGTCAAAATTATTGGTGTAAAAAATATGCGTTTCATTTGATGTGTTTTTTACAAAGGTATTAAACTGTATTATTTGAGAAAATATTTTGTAATGAATAATATTCATAAATTCGCTGAATTGTAAAATAATAACTAATATATTTGCAAACAATTATTGAAAAAATCTGCATGAAAAAAATAATATTTATTTTATCACTGGTAATAATTTCAACATCTTACTTGAGCGCCCAGAAGACATGGACACTTCAGGCATGCATTGATTATGCTCTTACCAATAACATATCCATAAAACAACTCGAGTTAACAGAACAGATTTCAAAAGCTAACTTAACTCAGAGCAAACTAAGCTTGGTACCATCGCTTAATGCCGGTGCTACACATTCATACAATTACGGCAAAACCATTGATACTTACACCAATGATTATACAACATCCACTTTTCAATCCGATAACTTTTATCTTAGCAGTAGTATCACGCTTTTCAATGGGTTTCAGCTTTTAAATACAGTAAGACAAAATAAAGTTGACCTGGAAGCGAGCAAATATGACCTTGACAAAATGAAAAACGATATTTCATTAAGTATTGCTACGGCATATTTACAAATCCTATATTGTAAAGAATTACTGGCTATTGCTCAGAATCAGGTTACAGTAACAGAAAAACAGGTATCACGCACACAAAAACTTGTTGATGCCGGCACTGTATCAAAAGGAACGCTGCTAACATTACAGGCCCAACAATCCACTGAAGAATTAAGTGTGGTAACGGCGCAGAACAATTTAGATATTGCGTATCTCACTTTAACACAAATGTTGGAACTTCCTTCTGTAAAAGATTTTGAAATTGAAATTCCGGTATTTGAAATCCCCAAGGAATCTACAAAAATTCTGACGCCGGATGTAATATTTGCTTATGCATCAGGAGTACAGCCGGAAATTAAAAGCGCTGAATTAAAAATGAAAAGTTCTGAAATAGGCCTTGCTATTGCAAATGGACTGAGATACCCTACTCTTTCACTTCGGGGTTCATATGGAACATCCTATTCAGGGGCAGGTAAAAAATTAAAAGATATTTATATTTCTGATTATACACCTTCGGGATTTACAAGTGGAGGAGATACTGTATTTTCTCCACAATACGAAACAGTTTACGAAAACACTTCTTTCAGCGATCAGATCAATGATAATCTTAATAAATCCATTAGCTTCAGTTTGACTTTGCCTATATTCAATGGATGGCAGGCTAATTCAACTATTAAGAAAGCAAAAATCGCTATTCAAAGTGCAGAATACACTTTGCAGACAACAAAAAATACTTTATATAAAGATATTCAGCAGGCTTATGCCGACGCATTAGCAGCGCTAAATAAATACAACTCATCGTCAAAATCGGTTGATGCTTATAAAGAATCATTTAAATATGCCGAACAAAAATTTGATGTGGGCATGCTTAATTCAACAGAATATGATGATGCAAAAAACAAACTGGCAGAAGCCGAATCAAATATGCTTCAGTCGAAATACGAATATGTATTCAGGTTGAAGGTGCTTGATTTTTATATGGGAAAACCGATTGTACTTAATTAAAAAAATTAGTAAGAATATGAAGAACAGAAAAAAATTATTCACATATCTGTTAGTTGCACTGGTAGTGTTAATAGCTTTTGTAATTATTGGTAAAAAGGCCGGATGGCTTGGTAAAAGCACCGAAATAAAAGTGAGTACAGAGCTGGTTACAAAACGAACTATTGTTGAAACCGTTTCGGCTAATGGAAAAATTCAACCCGAAGTGGAAGTAAAACTTAGTCCTGATGTTTCAGGCGAAATTGTTGAGCTTAACGTAAAAGAAGGCGACCAGGTTAAAAAAGGTGATCTGCTTGCTAAAATTAACCCCGACTACTATCTTTCAAACCTGGATAGAATGACTGCCGCAGTGAATACTTCCAAGGCTAATCTCGCTAATTCCAAGTCAACACTGTCCACAACAGAAGCAGAATTTGTAAATGCAAAAGCTACATATGAAAGAAATAAGACATTATACGAATCGGGAGTAATTTCAGCATCAGAGTGGGATGCGGCAAAATCCACTTTTGCTGTAGCCGAATCATCTGTTGAAGGCTCAAAGGAAAGTGTAAAAGCAGCAGAATATAATGTTATCAGTGCACAGGCATCGCTCAAAGAAGCAAAAGATAATCTTACAAAAACATCGGTATATGCACCGGTAAGCGGAACCATTTCTAAATTAAGTGTGGAGAAAGGCGAAAGAGTTGTGGGTACATCACAGTTTTCGGGAACCGAAATCATGCGTATTGCCAACCTGAGTGAAATGGAAGTAAATGTAAGTGTAAATGAAAATGATATTGTACGTGTTAAAATTGGCGATACTGCAAGTGTTGAAGTAGATGCTTACCTCGATCGCAAATTTAAAGGAATAGTAACAGAAATAGCCAACTCGGCAAATAATGTTACTTCTACTACTTCAAGCACCACTATTGATCAGGTTACCAATTTTGATGTGAAGATACGTATACTTCGTTCTTCTTATACCGACCTGCTTTCAAAAACAGATACAGCATATTCACCTTTCCGCCCGGGAATGTCAGCAACAGTTGATATTCAAACCGAAACAGTGATTGATGTTTTGTCGGTTCCTATCCAGGCCGTTACTACACGTGAAGATTCTACATCGAAAGATTCATTATCGCTTGCCAGGAAAAAAGATAAATCAAAAACTGCATCTGAAGGGGACGATTTCGAAACCGTTACTAAAAAACAAACACTAAAAGAAAAAGGTGAAGAAACATCGGAATATGTTTTTGTTTATTCTGAAGGAACGGTGAAAAAAATAAAAGTTAAAACAGGCATTCAGGACAATACATATATCCAGATACTGGAAGGATTAACCGAAAAACAGGAAGTTATTACTGCTCCGTATAAAGCAATCTCCAAGCTGCTTAAAGATGGCGATAAGGTTAAGAAAGTTGATAAAGATGCTCTTTTCACGGAAGACAAATAATTTTCAGATTGATCATGTCCTGCATTTTATTACTTGAAACAGCAACTAAAGTCTGTTCTGTTGCTTTGTCCGAAAACGAAAAATTACTTTCTGTAAAAGAATCGCATTCTGCAAATTCTCATTCTTCCGTAATTACATCATTTATTTCAGAAGTTATAAATTCATCAGGAAAAAAAAATAGCGATATCGATGCCGTTTGTGTAAGCATGGGGCCCGGTTCCTATACCGGTTTGCGGATAGGAGTATCGACAGCTAAAGGATTGTGTTATGCCTGGAACAAGCCACTGATTGCAATAAATACGCTGCAATCGATGGCAATGCATTTTATTCTAAAAAATAAAGCTGACGATAACGTATTGCTTTGTCCGATGATTGATGCACGACGCATGGAAGTTTATAATGCAATATTTGATGCACAAGGAAATTTTATTCGCGATACATCTGCTGAGATCATTTCAGAAAATTCATTTTCGGAATTGCTTTTAAAAAATAGAATCATTTTTTTCGGAGATGGGGCAGAGAAATGTAAGGAAATACTTACCAAACATAGTAATGCCAGTATTGTTGATGATCTTAATAATTCTGCAAGCGGGATGATTGCGTTAGCATCATTTAAATTTGAAAGAAATCAATTTGAAGACACTGCTTATTTCGAACCTTTTTATTTGAAGGATTTTCTGGCAACTAAGCCAAAGAAGATGATATAAAAATAAAATAAAGAGGGCGCCGCAACGCGGCGCCCTCTTTATTTTATTTTAGAAAAATTATTGTTGTTTTTCAATAACCATTTCAATTACATCAAAAGTAGGTTTTCTTACAACACCATCGCTGCCGGAGATCCTGATGTTTGCAAAAACAAATCTTTTTTCAGCTTTTAACCCTTGTAATACGGTTTTCATTTCAGATGTAAGCTTATTATTTTTTGCATCTAATTTTTTCATTGTTGTATCCTGCCAATAAACCATGCTAAATCCAACTACTATTAACCCTCCTTTATTCAGCCATATTGAATCGCCTTTTACAGCGTCTTCCGATTTAATAGGCCCACCGAAACGCCCCTGGAATAATGCAACTGTATCTTTTTGCATATCAGGTGTTCTTTGTTGTTGCTGTTGTTGTTGCTGATTCTGTTGATTAGAATTATTTTGTGCAAACACACAAATGCTTATAACAGCAATTAAAAGTGTTAAGAATATTTTTTTCATAGTTTTTCGATTATTTATTGCAAAAATATATAAAAATAAATGAAACAAAAAGTTTTATTTTAATAAATCTCTGTGCAGTAAGTTATACTTCGGCTATTCGAGGTTGCAAAAAAGCAACCTCGAACGCTCAGAATAACTGCACTTCGACAGGCTCAGTACTTAAATCTAAGCATTTTGCTTCCGATAGCAATCCTTTAGATTTGCAAAATGAAAAGTTAGTTAGTTTTGTAAAAACAAGACAAA
>DAOQAK010000057.1 GCA_035353855.1 Bacteroidales bacterium
CGTGTTCGATTTTTTACTTTTTAAAAATATTTTTATAATATTGCTGAATAGTTACTTTACTGGAAATGTAAATTACGATGAGTACATTAAAATAACATCATCTGTAATTATTTATATTCAGGCTTTAAATAATAAATTAAATTTGCAGGAAATTATAAAGTATGACAGGAAATAGAATATCGAAATTGAATACTATTGAAGATGCGATAGCCGATTTCAGAAAAGGAAAGATTATAATTGTGGTTGACGACGAGAACCGCGAGAATGAAGGTGATTTTGTTTGTGCTGCGCAAACTATTACTTCTGAGACAATAAATTTCATGGCAAAATATGGGCGTGGGCTTATTTGTGCACCTATTACAGAACAACGTTGTAACGAGCTTGGACTAGATATGATGGTTGCAAAAAACACCTCTTCACATGAAACAGCATTCACTATATCTGTTGACCTGCTAGGTCATGGTTGCACTACAGGTATTTCTGCCAGCGACAGGGCAAAAACAATTAAAGCTTTGGCGAATCCCTCAACAAAGCCGGAAGAGCTTGGCCGACCAGGACATATTTTCCCTTTGAAAGCTAAAGATGGTGGAGTTTTACGCCGCACAGGCCACACAGAAGCGGTGGTTGATCTTGCAAAATTATCGGGACTATACCCGGCAGGCGCCCTGGTCGAAATAATGAATGACGACGGGACAATGGCACGCCTGCCCCAATTATTTATCATTGCTAAAAAGTTTAACTTGAAAATCATTTCCATTAAAGATTTAATTGCATACCGTGTCAAAAACGAAAGTCTTATTTCTAGAGAAGTTGTTGTGAATCTCCCAACCCAATGGGGTAATTTCGAGCTTTACGCATATCGTCAGATTACAAATAACAGAACTCATATTGCACTTGTTAAGGGAAGTTGGAATAAAGAGGAATCTGTACTTGTAAGAGTTCATAGTTCATGCGTTACCGGTGATATTTTCGGTTCATGCCGCTGTGACTGTGGCGCTCAATTGCATAAGGCCATGCAAATGATTGAAGAAGAAGGAAAAGGAGCTATAATATATATGCACCAGGAAGGACGAGGAATAGGCCTGCTAAACAAACTCAAAGCTTACCATTTGCAGGAAAAAGGAAAAGACACTGTTGAAGCGAACATAGCTCTTGGATTTAAAGCCGATGAACGGGATTATGGAATTGGGGCACAAATTTTACGTGATCTGAAAATTAAAAAATTACGTCTTATTACTAACAACCCTACTAAACGTGCAGGATTAACAGGTTATGGAATCAAAATCGTTGAGAATATTCCGATCATTATCAAACCGAATAAACACAATAAGAAATACCTCGAAACGAAAAAGAAAAAAATGGGACATAAATTGTAATTTTATTTACAATTGGTCATAAAATAAATAAATTTTTCAGAAAATCATTTGATTTTTTTCAGAAAAAATTCGTATAACGAATCGAATTCACGACGATAAAATATACCAACACCTTGTGTATATGCTGCACCTGTATTTAAAAGGTCTACTGTGTTCGATTTATTAAAACCTTTTAATCTTATACGATCTGTTAATTTATATTCCACATTAACATCACCAACAATGTTACTCGATTTTTGATTTCCGCCAGAAACAACATTACCATCAATAGTAAGCTTATCATTGAGAAGCTGTGTTGATAGTGCCACTTCAACCTGCTCTGAGGTTATTTCAGTACCGGGACGATAATTTATACCTATATCAAATTTATCGCTAATTTGAGAAAGCCAGTTGCTAAGTTGATTGGATAGAAGTTCAGTTGATGTTGTACTAAGCCCTTCATTTACATAACTGCTTATATTAGGATCGGAATTAGTAAACTTATTTAATATCAGTAATGAAAATACCTGGCGGTTCATTTCCTGTTCGGTGCTGGTTTTTCTTTTAACAAATGTTTTTACATTATCACTCGAATTCGGAAGTTCAATATCAAATGTAATGGTTGGATTGAATATCTTATCAGTCATTCCTAACATACAATTAACAGGTATTCTATTATTTACTTCTGAAGAATCAATGGAAAAATTATCTCCTTGTCCTAATAAATCTTTTAAAAAAGTCTTTACAGGATAAATCGCCGTAATATCAGCAGTTCCATCATAGGGGCTTCCGTTCCATTTTAGCGAAGAACCTTTCTGAATAATAAATTTTTTGTTTATCACATTCTGTAAAGTGAATAAATAATCCCCTTCTTCAATAATATAATCGCCATACATATTGAAATCGCCAAGTGTTGTGATTTCCATTCTCATACTTCCATTCCCTTTAGCTTTAATAATGTCGCCTATTTTAGAATCGAAGATTATTTGTAAATCCGCATCAGGTGTAACATCCAGGTCAAAGTTCAAGGTAATACCCGAGATGTCAATATTATCTTTTTTAACTTCATCGGTAAATATTTTTTTGTGAACGAAACGAATATAATCGTTTTCAGAAATTTCTTCATCACTGGTTATAGGAATATAAAAATGAGTACCTTTTTCAGTACGAGCTTTAATATCCATATTAATGTTGTTTACATCTCCTGTAATATTTATCAATCCAGTTGCCCAGGCTTTTCCATAAAACAAATTATTCATTGATGCATCGGTGTTCAGGCACTGCAATTTGTTTGGCTTGATTGCAATATCTAAATAAAAATGATTGAAGTTTTTATGAAAAATCTTACCATCACAGATAGCTGTATCATTAAAAGCATCACTAAGGACAAGGTGATCAAAAGAGAATGAATTTTTTGTAATTTTAACACTATCTGCAAAAGAATAAACTTCGTTCAGGTAATCTATTTTCATCCCCTTCATCATAAGAAAAATTCCTCCACTCAGTTCGGGCGAATTTGTAGCTCCTTTCAGCTTAAGGTTTCCCGAGGCATACCCTTTAAAACTAGAGCAAAAACCTTTTAAATACCGTTCGAGTAACCTGAGTTTAAAATTTGTCAGAGAAATATCAACATCGAAATTATCTTTTTCTCTTTCAGGATAGAATGCGCCTGATATAGATATAGGATTATTTGAACCGACAGTTCCTTCATATATTACATCAGCATTAACGAGAACTGCTTTATCATTATTATTCCAATTGGTTACCAATTCAATTTTCCCTAACTTATCCTTATTCACATAAAAATTATTGATCGTTATATTTGATATAACATTGGGCGCTTTAAAAATATTAGAAACATCAACAAATCCATTTAAGGAACCGTCGATATCAATACCTTTGGCATTTAATAACAGGTCCAACTCGGAAACATTAAAGTTTTCAAAATTTAAATGCAATATTTCAGAAGGATCCTCTGAAACGCTACCATCAATTTTTAACTTCTGAAATTTTGTTGAAAACACTAAATCCTGCACTGTAACTTTATTATTGTTGATAACAATATTATTTGAAGAATTCATAGTCCATGCGGTATCATTAACAACAATTTCCGATTCTATGAATTTCAGCTCCATCTTCGGTCGTTCAGCAAAAATAAAAGAGCCTTTAATATCTGCACTGTTTTTAATTTCATCACTATTGTTATCCCAAGTAAGATTATAACGAATACTATCATTTTCCATAACACTTTTCAAAGTAACATTATCAAGACCTACAGAATCAGACAAACCTATTTTCTGACAACCAATATTGATAATTATTTTTGAGTCTTTGGTTTTACCGCTAACAAAAAAATCTTTTATATTATAATTATTATAACGGCAAATAGCTGAAGTTAAATTCAGGTCCAGTAAACTCTGTGCAGTATTATATGTTCCTTTAATAATCGTATTTGGAGAAATATAAAGTTCCGGTATTAACAATTTGCATACAGGCAATGAATTTTTCATTTTAATAAAATATACAAAATTCTGTTCAGGAATTGAATCCACATTTTCTTTAATCCATGAGCTATACGAAGGAAGATATTCCTTCATAAATTTTAATGAAGATTTATATAGATTTTTAAACATAAAGTTCCCGGCAAAATCAGCATCGAAGTAATCTGATTTCACTTTTAATGTTTTATTTCCTGCGTTATCAGAAGTGTTTACGAAATAAAAATCATCAAGCGCATATTTTTCTCCTTTATAAGTATATAAAGTATTTTCTGCTTTAATTGTTCCTTGTATATTATCAATATTGTTTCCTTCAAATTCCAATTTCAGTTCAGTTGAAAGTGAAGAAAGCGAATCGCCCGATAATTCAAGAAAATGCAGTTTGGATAATTTCAGGTTATCAATTTTCGAATCTACATTAAATACAGGAAGTGCTCCACTATAATCAACCATTCCGGTAAAATCAAGTTTAACATTATCATCATTGACTTTCATATACCCGTTAAATTTTTTACGAGCAAGGTCGCCTTCAATTATAATATTTGTATAATGATAATTTCTGATATCAATAGCGCCAATAGTTCCATTAAGTTTTATTTCCGCAGTTTCAGCATCAAGACCTGAACCTTGAATATTTGTATTTAATGTTACATAACCTAACTCATCCTGGATATCAAGAATTTTCCCAAGGTTCAGGTTATTCGCATTTACGTTCCCGTCGTACTCAATCTGCCCTGAAGATTTATTTTTCCTTAATGTGATATCGGTTGAAACGCTTCCCTGCTGCGAATAAAAATCGCCGTATGCAACAAAATCATTGTAGAATCCTGTAAATGCACCTTTAAAGCCGATATTCCCAAGACGTACCATTTCGGCAGGAAGCTCTAAATGCTTCATTCCTGATGAGGAAGGAAGATTAAAGGAAGCAATATCCGTTTGGGTAGTATTGAATTTACTGATATTAAAATGCATATAGGAGCTATTAATATCAGGCAACCCGGATATATTTACATCACCATTAAAATATGTTCCTTTTCCAAAAATAAATTGAAACCTTTTTGCTTTGATATTCGAAACTTTTCCTTTTATCTCACCGGATATTCCCACAACATCATTCATTCCAAATAAATCCGGGGCAAAAAAAGCAAGATCATTGATACATAATTTCGATGGTTTTATCAAAGCATCCATTTGTACTTTATTAATAAAATCATTGAAATCATTATATTCATTGTATTTGAATTTTAAGTTAAGAGCCAGGTTCGATTTGGGTGTTATTATTTTTAAATTTTCTAAATCTATTCCTGAGGAACACAACAATGCATCTGCTGAAAGTTCTTTTAGAATAAAACCGCTACGATCATTAACGGACAGATTACGTATTGACATAGTAACCGTATCGCCACATAAATATAAATTATTGAAATTGGCATTTAAAGAAGAAATACTAAGGTTATCATAATCAATTCCATTTTTTAATGGGGATTTATTTTCATCCTGATATAAAAAAGTATTATTTATTAAGGTCAATGAACCTATTCTGATTTTCCATGCCTGCCCTTTTGTTGTTGTGGTATCATTAGAACTAAAATAATCCGCAATAAATTTAAAATTAAAATCTTTCTCGTTCTTATATCTTACCAATCGTATTTTCGCATTTTCCAAAACAATATTATCAATGCTTAAACCTTGTTCCGACAAATATATCTCATTTATATCAACGATCATAAATCCTGCATCAATAATAGGCTTGTGATGCAAATCATTAATTTTTACATCTTCCAGAATTACATCAAACAAAATATTTATATCAACACCTCCGACAGAAACTTCAGTATGCAGGTCTTCCGATAATGAAGCAGCAAATTTGTGAGCCAGGTAATTCTGTACAAAGCTCATTTGAAAGCAAGAATACATTACTCCCGGCAAAACAAGTATTACCAGTAAAAAGTAAAGCAATATTTTCAAAGTTTTTTTGATACCTTTGAAGTTTATTTATGATTACCGTTATTTTGCACTACCATGAGTATTTATATTTTAGGGATTGAATCATCATGTGATGATACTTCAGCAGCAGTACTTGACGAAACTCACCTTCTTTCCAATATAACAGCCAACCAGGATGTTCATAAAAAGTATGGCGGTGTAGTTCCCGAACTGGCTTCGCGCTCACACCAGGCAAACATCATACCCGTTGTTGATTCAGCCCTGAAACATGCAAATATAAGCAAAAATCAGCTTAATGCCATTGCATTTACAAATGGTCCGGGCCTGCTTGGTTCGCTGCTTGTAGGAGCTTCATTTGCAAAAGCCTTTGCCCTGGGACTAAATATTCCGCTTATCGAAATAGATCATATTCATGCACATATTCTTGCAAATTTCATTCAAACAAAAAATAAAAAAGACGTTCCGGAATTTCCTTTTTTATGCTTATTGGTCTCGGGCGGTCACACTATGATTGCAAAAGTTTCTGATTATTTTAAAATAGAAATTCTTGGACATACTATTGATGATGCAGCCGGCGAGGCATTTGACAAATCAGCAAAAATCCTCGGGCTTCCATACCCCGGCGGACCAATGATTGACAAATATGCAGTAACAGGCAACTCCGGTATGTACAAATTCCCTCATCCTGCAATTAAAGGATTGGATTATAGTTTCAGCGGATTAAAAACTTCCATTCTTTATTTCTTACGCGACCAAATGATTAAAGACAATTCATTTATTGAAAAAAACATAAACGACCTTTGCGCTTCTATTCAGAAAACCATTATTGATATCCTTTTAAAGAAACTTGAAAAAGCAGTTAAAGAAACGGGTATAAATGAAATTGCAATCGCCGGCGGTGTTTCAGCAAACACGGCACTTCGTGAAGCGATTATTAAAAGAAAGGAAACTCATCAATGGAAAATTCATATTCCTCCATTTGAATTTTGCACTGATAATGCTGCAATGATTGCCATTACTGGTTATTACAAATATGCAATTAATGAATT
Organism: Bacteroidales bacterium; assembly: GCA_035353855.1. Classification (NCBI taxonomy): domain Bacteria; kingdom Pseudomonadati; phylum Bacteroidota; class Bacteroidia; order Bacteroidales; species Bacteroidales bacterium. Next base: position 6,850 of record DAOQAK010000057.1, read on the forward strand.
TTCTTCACAAAGAACATCGCCTTATTCAAGAATAAAAAAATAAAAATGATGTTTAATGATTACTTTTCTGTATAAATTATCTGCTTTGATATGGTCTTACCATAGCGGTCATATTGAAAATGGGCTATCTTATGTGCATTTTCAATTTTAAATTTCATTACTTCTATGACATTTCCATTCGGTCCATCGGGAAATGTACCGGTAAAAGGATTGGAGCCATTTAATAATGACACCAGTTCTCCTTCATATAATGCAGTTACAGTAAAATTGGTATTCACACCAGGTATACATTGCATATATTTAATCACTCCCACTTTAAAACAGCCTAATGGAATATTTTCTGTATAATAAATATTTTCATTGTTCACCGAATCATATACACAATTTGAATTGGCATCCAGGTCTAACTTTCCGCCGTTTGGAGATAACGTATCATGCCAGTATATTTCGAATCCACTAGGTTCAATTACATGCAAATCCAAATCATTGTGTTGGTCAAAGGAAAGGCTTATCTGTAATTTGCCGGGATGAGCCTCTTTCAGCTCAACTGGCAAATAATAAGGGCAACTGATATTTCCATTCAAATCTTCAAGACTAATCTTGATAATGAAATTATTTTCTTTTACTAACTGTGACAAAATAACAATAAGATCACAAGAATTATTTTGTGATTGTACCGGAACTCTAAAATAGCCATAGGTATCAACTACACCATAATATATATTGCACACATTATGATCAGCATCCTGGAAATTTATTTTTAGCTTATTACTGCCACCGGGTATCACGTATGAATTTCCTTGAACAAGAGTAATTTCAGGACAAGCAGATGTATTTATATGCTCTTCGGGAAACCATCCATTAATAAATGTGCCATTATAATTATTAAGATATTCAAATATTGTTTCTTCAGGTTGTGCCGGAGCCGGGTCCAACTGTAGATCGGAATCAATAACAGCAGCCTCTTTCTTACAGGAAAAAAGTAAAACCAAAAATACAAAAAGATATAAAGTTTTTTTCATCATATTTACTTTTTAAAATCTATATGCTATACCTGTACGTAAACTGAACGTTGAATATTTCTGGTTTATCGGATAAGTTTTATCAAACACCGAATTTAACATATACTGCATTGAAGGCTGAACAAATATGCTATAATGAGGAGATAAAAAATAACTTGCTCCCAACCTGATTATACCACTATAAATAATTTTATTAAAAGGTAATGTTTTTTCCGAAACTGTTGATATATCATAACTTTCAGCATTCATCATCCTTCCATTTACAGAAAGAGGTATTCCCAATGATACCCCACCAGAAATAGAAAACTGCATATTCCTAATTCCATAATGATAACCTGCAATTAACGGAACCTGAATGTAATTAATATGGTATAAACTATTCTTTTTTTCTTCTTTTTTTACTATGTTGGTAACAGGCTCCCAAGTGTAAGCTATTATTAATGTATCGAAGCTATTCCCTAATGAATCATTATAAACATGTATATATGAAGTATCGGAAAGCGCCCAGTCTAATGTATCAATCCCTATATACCTGAAATGATATTTAGAAAGACTTGTAACCTTTGAATAATTTAACCCTGTCTGAAAAAACCAGTGATGAAAATCAACTTTACCTTCCACTCCAATAGTATTCGAACATGAAGGTATCTCAGCTTTTTTCCTTATAGATATATCAATATTATTATCATTACTTTGACTGTTTTTCAGGTTTACCAATGAAATTTCGGGTGAATAAATAAATTCTAATGAAAAACTACCAACAGCTTTACTTTTATTTGTATATAAACCTTCTGAAAAATTCTGAAGTGGATTAGTATTTATTTTCTTCCCGTTTAAAAGTTCGCTTTCAATTTCAGTAAATGATAAAACATTCATTAAATTAATTTGGTTATTAACATATTCGGAAGAAGGTTCAGCAGAGTAAGGTAATGTCTGTTTTATAAATTCATTATTATTTAACTCAACAGGAGATTGAGTTGTTATAGTGTTTTCAGCTATTTCCGGTTGAGCTTTATTTTCTGTTTTGTTAATTAATGTATTATTTGAATTAACAATCGGTACAATGTTTCCATTTTGTATCGGAGTTTTAATATCTGAAGACTTATTTATCGACTTAATACCATTTTCAATTGGACTATTTATTATTAGTTGCGTAAAATCAACTTTACGTTTAACCGGATTACTAACTTCCTTAAAATTATTATTGTTTGAAAATGGATTAATCAAAACTAACATGGTTACTACAGCAGCAGGTAAAAAATATTTTATATAGGCTGATTTAACAAGGACTTTCCAGAAAACCGGTTTATTGAGCGATGCTTCTATACCAGCCCATATATCAGGATGTGGCTGGTGTTCGTTATTTTTAAGCATACGTTTTAATCGTGACATTGCCATATCCTCATCAAGACTTGAAGAAATATTATTCCATACATCCTGCTTTGGAGTATGTTGAGGCAACATTGCAATCAATTGTTTAATAATATGATCAAATTTATCTATATTCATTTTAATACATAAGGTCTTTTAATAAATTTCTTAAATGTTTTTTAGCATAAAACAATTGTGATTTTGATGTACCTTCTGAAATATTAAGCATTTCAGCAACTTCCTTATGTGTATAACCTTCTACTTCTATTAATAAAAATACTGTTCTGTATCCTGTAGGAAGCGACAAAATAGTTTTTTCAATATATTCATTTGTCAGCGTGCAACTATTTTGAACCGGTAAATTCATTGCTCTGTCATCAATTTCTTCTTTAAAAACATTTTTTTTTAGTTTTCGTAAAGCAGTCCTTATTACAATTGTTTTTATCCATGCACCAATAGTAGATTCCTTTCTGAATGTTTTCAGATCCTTAAAAACTTGAATAAATGCTTCCTGTAAAGAGTCGTTGGCTTCTTCCTCATCTTTTAATATTCTATATGCAATAGAATACATGGCATTACAATATTTGTAATACAACTTCTTTTGACACTTCCTGTCATTTTTCAAACAACCCTCAAGAAGCTCAATCTCTGTTTCTCTTTCCAGAAACATAAAAACACCTGGTATTTGTTAATAATGTGTACACTATTTTTTAAAAGGTTGTATACAACAACCCCATTAATTTTAATAAAAATTATTTATACGTTGACAAACTATTATTTTAACAAATCATACTTATAAACCAATATGTATATAGTGTATAAGTAAGTAAAATTACAGTTTATTTATAAAAAAGTCAAATAAACTGTAATACCGATTGTATATATGTTATCAACATAACCATTGTAAAATTTAAAATACCCTTTAGGCTATATAAAATTTAACAATTGGTATAATTGCATAGTTTTCAATTTTTAAGAATAAGTATTGCATCAGGTAGTATATAAATATTATTAATTGATAGTATATTTTATTTTTTTTGTCATATATTTGCTTTGAATTTATTTATTATATATTTTATGATTGAATCGTTTCCTGATCCTAAAGAAAATAAAATCAATTCATGGACTGCAATTTATATAGCGCCTGATGGAAAGAGATATAATGGAGAGCTTACCATTACAAATAAAAGAATAATTTATGGTGCCGATTTTGATGATTCATTTTCCAAACTTGTGGAAGAAAGTTTATATCAAAAAATCGGGGATTCGGATTGCCTGACTATTCCCAAAAACCGTATTGTAAACGCTGATGTAAGGAAAAGTTTTATAAAAAAACAAATTATCATAACCCTTAATAATAACCAAACGCATACATTCGATTATGGTATGCTGAACATTGATGATATTGTAGATGCAATAAACTTATAAAAAAATAAAACGGTTATAACCTGCCGGATAAACAGTTCTGCTTTTTACATCGTAATGAAAATATTTCAAGACTTTTTCGCCTGAATAATTGATATGAATATATTTATTAAGAAAATAATCATATAAATAAGCTGCACTCAAAGCGCCCATTTCAGAAGCCATATCATAAACTTCATTCACAATAATATAATTCTTCTTATAAATATATTTTACCTCGCCAAAAATATCAGAATGAAAATATCCGTTCACCATTTCGGAAATTTGATCTTTACAAAATAAAACCTGCGCTGTATCCTGATCACCGTTTACTTCTGTTACTTCAATCCATAAATTCAAACTAACTGCATTCAAATTAAAATCTTCAGAATAAACCGTGGTATCAATAGTTTCAGATACAGAATAAGGAATATAAAATTCATCCATTTCAATTTGAACTATTTTCACGATATAAGAATTCTTTCCAAGATTTATGAACGCATTCATATTATCATCGCTAAATACCTTAAAAGGCTTATTTTTCATTGCATCCATCATGTTTGTTTGCAATAAATCTACGATTGATTTTGATTTTATTTTATTCAGAAATGAACTTTCGGAAATGCTCTTTTCTTCAGTACCGGATATTCCCAGGGAGTCGTTTGCCACTTTTTGATTTTGTAAAATAATAACAATATTATCCGGTTTAAGAAAAAGAATGTTTGTTGAATCAGCTGATTTAATAAACGAATGAGCTAACTTCCTTTCCTGCGAACATGAAAAGAAAATAATTACTATGAAAATATAAAGAGATATTTTTTTTAAAAAGAAATATTTTTTAAAAAGGGAACACATTATTCTTTATTTTGAACTTTACGATTCTCGAGCATTTTCGAGGTAAATCGTTTTCCAAAATCAATGCATTTTTCATAATCTTTTTCATGCAAAGTGAATTTTACAGGAAAATCTTCTTCAAAAAGATTCAATTTTAAATTGACCAGGTTATCATGGATTATTTTTACAGCTTCACCACTCCATCCATAGGAACCAAATACAGCAGCAAGTTTTCCAATATCCCTTATCGGGTTTATTACAGCAAACATTTGGTAAATCTGTAATAAAGTATTTTTATTTATGGTAGGCGAACCTACAATGATACCGGAGCTTTTAGCAATGTATGAATCAATATTGCTGATATTTTCTTTTTCAAGATCAGATAAAACCACATCCACATCACCTGCAAGCTTTACACCTTCTGCAATTTTATATGCAATGGTTTTTGAATTCCCATAAGCTGAAAGATAAGGAATAAAAACACGTGGCTTATCAATCAACGACAATGCCTGCTTTGAATATTTTTCAGAAAGATCGACATATTTTTTCCAGTTTTTGCGTAACACCGGACCATGCCCCGTGCAAATAGCGGCAATTTCAAGCGGGCGTATCTTTTCAATCGCCTTAAGGAAAAATTTACTAAAAGGCTTTAGAATAACATCAAAATAATAAGTGAAGGCCTTATCAAAATCACCGGTTAAATCATCAAAGATATTTTCGTCGCAATAATGAGAACCAAAAGAATCGCATGTAAATAAAATCTTATCTTCTTCAAGGTATGCATATGTTGAATCGGGCCAATGTAAATTTGCTGCTCCAATAAAGCGGATTTTTTTATTTCCCAAATCAAGCACATAGCCATCTTTAGCAACAATATGCGGAAATTCATAACCCAATAAATCGGTTAAATACCTTATGGTATTGCCGCTTCCAACCACCCTGGCCTTTGGTGCAACTTTTAATAAATTCCCAACATTACCTGAATGATCCGGTTCGGTATGATTGCAAATGATGTATTCAATTTCTTCAGGATTGGTAATAGTTTTCAGCTTTGCAAGATAAACATCCCAATATTTTTCTTTTGTAGTTTCAACAACTGCTTTTTTCTGTGCATTGATGAAATAGGAATTATATGTAGTACCAAATTCCGTTTCCATAACAATATCAAATGTTCTTAAATCAGGATCAAGAACACCAACCCATTTTACATCGTTAGTAACATCAACGATTTTATTATCATTTATCATATAGGGAATTTTAAAATGATTTTAAAAATCAAGTTTCATCTGTACCTCATCATCATCGCTATCCTTTGGCGGAGCAATAAATTTCTTTTTGTCAGGTATTTTCTGTTCGTTATTTTCGTTTTCAACAATATCAGGTTCTGTTGATTCCGTTTCCGGTTCAGAAATCATATTTTCCGATTCCGGTTCAGTTATCTCATCTTCAGGAACGGCAATGGGTTCAAGGGGTGTGATAAGGTCAACAAGATAATCCGTTAAACGTTTTCCTTTGGCTTTATAACTTTTAACACCTATGAATTCGGCAAGATTAATCACATCATTATCGCGGTGTTTATTCTTAACCGGCGTATACATTACTTCTACGCGAGGCAACTTATCGGTAAATACAAATAAAAGTCTTGATTCAGGATGTTCCCCGATAATATTTTCTCTTTTGGTATTGGCATCCACATCAAAACGTTTCACATAATATTTCTGCAATTCCCCATCCCACAATATAATTGAGACTATAACATTTGGTTTGTACTTTTCAATAATCATCATGTCCTCATCAAAATGAGTAGACAGGTCAAATCCTGATAATTTTAATTCGCCAGATGACATGATGGTAAGAATTTTATCATCACCGCTGAAAGCGCCCAAATATTTTCCTCGTTTTTCGGTATTCAAACGCATTACTGTATCATCATACCAGATATCCAGATCGCCAAGTGTTGAAACGCCTTCGCCTTTTAACACGATTTTACGTACACTATGACGTGTAACAATATTGCCAATAGAATTTCTTCCTTTAATTGCAAGAGTGCTGAAGTCGACATCAAAATTAATCTTTTTCAATTTTGGTTTGGGCCTGAGATGAACAGTAACAACTTCGGCTTCACCATTCGGATTAGCGCTAAAATAAAGGACTTTCGAACCTTTTGTTCCGCGTGTAAGGTCGTATTCCTTATCGCGCGTAACACCTGTTACAGCAAAACGTTTCATCATGATATTTCCCCGTGGACCATCCTGGTAAATCATATTGTAAATGGTACGGTCATCATTTTTGAAAAATGTATTAATATAAATTATGTCGTTGCCGACAAATATCTTATCGGCAATTTTGGTAATAAGCAAGCTCCCATCACCTTTGAAAACAATAATATCATCAATATCGCTGCAATCACAAATATATTCGTCTTTCTTTAAAGATGTGCCGGCAAACCCTTCTTCCCTGTTCACGTACAGTTTCTGATTTGTGGCCACAACCCTTACCGCTTCGATCGTATCAAAATTTCTTATTTCCGTTTTACGAGCTCTTCCATCGCCATATTTTTCTTTTATACGATTAAAAAAAGCTATTGCATACTCAATAATATTATCAAGGTTATAATCGACTTTGGTCATTTCGCTTTCCAGCGATTTTATTATATCATTAGCTTTAGAAACATCGAATTTAGATATTCTTTTAATTTTAATTTCAGTAAGTCTTATAATATCATCGTTAGTAATTACCCGGTAAAATTTTTTCTTATATGGCTCAAGTCCTTTATCAATAGCCTTTAAAACAGCTTCCCATGTTTTACATTCCTCAATATCGCGATAGATCTTTTTCTCAATAAATATTTTTTCCAGGTTTGAGTATAACAGATCCTCCATTAATTCCTTCTTCCTGATCTCTAATTCCTGGCGAAGCAGGTTAACTGTGTTATCAGTACTTACATCAAGAATTTCCTTTACTCCCATAAAACGTGGTCTGTCATTTTCAATCACACAACAGTTGGGAGATATTGAAATTTCACAATCAGTGAAAGCATATAATGCATCTATAGTTTGATCGGGCGACACTCCGGTGGCAAGATGAATAATAATTTCAACATTTTCGGCAGTGTTGTCTTCAATTTTTTTAATTTTTATTTTCCCTTTATCATTCGCTGCAACAATACTATCAATAAGACCGGTAGTAGTAGTACCAAAAGGAATTTCATTAATAACAAGGCTTTTTTTATCAAGTTGATTTATTTTAGCCCTTACTCTTATCTTTCCTCCACGAAGTCCATCGTTGTATTTTGAAACATCAATATATCCCCCGGTTGGGAAATCAGGATATAATTCTGATTCCTGTCCATTAAGAAGATTTATAGATGCATCAATTAATTCGATAAAGTTATGAGGAAGGATTTTTGAAGCAAGTCCAACAGCGATTCCTTCAACCCCCTGGTGTAAAAGCAACGGGAACTTTACCGGCAGTGTAATAGGTTCTTTATTTCTTCCATCGTACGAAAGTTTCCATCGAGTAGTTTTCGGATTGAATACTACTTCAAGTGCAAACTTGGTCAGGCGTGCTTCAATATAACGTGGAGCAGCAGCAGAATCGCCTGTATGGATATTTCCCCAGTTTCCCTGGGTATCAATAAGCAAATCCTTTTGTCCCATCTGTACCAGAGCATCACCAATGGAAGCATCACCATGAGGATGGTATTTCATGGTGTGCCCTATAATATTAGCCACCTTGTTGTACCGTCCATCATCCAAATCTTTCATGGAGTGAAGTATCCTGCGCTGTACAGGTTTCAATCCATCGAACAGGTCGGGTACCGCTCTTTCAAGGATAACATAAGAGGCGTAATCGAGAAACCAGTTTTGATACATCCCTGAAAGCTGAACGGTTTGCTTTAATTCACTTAGTTCGCCTTCTTCCCCAGATTCTTCTATCTCATTATTTTTATTAATATCATCGATGTCGCTCATCTTTCACAAAATAATCAATTTCACTTTTATTCTATCTTCCTGAGAAAAATATTATTCTTATTTCTTACCAGTCTATCACTCTCTCAGGTAATGCAAACTTACTAAATAATTTTAATTATAAAAAATCTACCATATAAAAGCTTCGCTCTCATCAAACCATTTGCCCTGCACTTTTAAAGTTTGTTCAATAACATCGCGTACGCATCCTTCACCACCTTTAAATGCCGAAATAAATTCAGCAACTGATTTGATCTCCTCTGATGCATCAGCAGGACAAGCCGACAAACCGGCTTCTTTCATCAAAAGATAATCAGGAATATCATCACCCATGAACAATATTTCATTTTTAGATAATTTATTTTCTTTTATATAATTATGATAGATTTCCAATTTGTTACCAACGCCCATAAACACATCTTTAACCATAAGGACTTTAAACCTTTTATTCACACCTTCGGCCCTTCCACCGGAAATAATCACAACACGAAATCCCATTTTCAGGGCATATTGCATAGCATAACCGTCACGCACATAGCCTGTACGTACAGCATCTCCATCATTTAAAAGATAGACTTTCCCATCTGTCATCACACCATCGTAATCAAAAATAAATGTGGTAATATATTTTAATTTTTCTTTATAGTTAGGCATTTTGTGAATGAATGATTGATTGATTTATTGAATTATTTTTTTTGAGTCGTTGTATACCGACAGAAAAGAGTTTTGCAAAAATATTTTTTGTTTTCTGTACGGCATAACTCGTTCTAAACAGTTTTACTTTTGCAAACCTGATAAGAACGAGTATAAATCATGTTGCTTATTATTTTATACAGCTCACGCAAATTTTTATCATCCAGCATTTCCATGTGTTTCTCCATAACCTGTTTGTCGCCACGCACAGCAGGGCCGGTCTGCATTTCAGAAGGTTTGTAAGATAACACCTTCGATGCCGTTTCAAGAATAAGAGGCTTGAGAATATCAAATGAAATTTTTTTATTCTTTAAAATCTTCTCCGCCGAAATATACATATAGTTTGTAAAATTACATACAAACACTGCTGCCAAATGAATCATGCGGCGCTTCTCCGAGTTCATCACCCTTACATTGGAAGATAGTTTTTTTGCGATATTTATTAAAAGTATTTCATCATCTTTATTCAATGCTTCAATACAAAAAGGTACTTGCTTCAAATCAACTTTTTTATTTTTCGAGAATGTTTGCAGTGGATATAAAACACCAATTCTATCTGATGTTCCTTTTAAAACTTTCATATCATGAAATCCTGATGTATGAACAACAAGCTTATCTTTTACATGAAGTTGTTTTACTATACCGGGCAATGCATTATCGGAAACAGAAATTATGTACAAATCTGCATCAGGGATTATATCGGAAATTTTATTTACCGAATCCGCATTTATTTTTGATGCCAGTATGGATGATGATATTTTAGTGCGACTATATACCTGAACAATTTTAATTTTTTTTTGGACAAAATTCACTGCAAGTTGTGAAGCAACATTTCCGGCACCAATAAAAACTATTTTACTTAACTTATGCATTATATTTTTTTTTCTTTCTTCCTGAATAATATATTAAAATTAATTTATAAACTAAAACTAATATTCAATGTATAGCTTTCAGGAAACCTCATCATCACTTTCAATAGGTGTACGGAATTTTCGCCGTTTGATAATACTAAACAAAAATCCTGTCAGCATTATGATTCCACCAATCCAAAGAATTTTTATATACGGGAAAATTATTGACCTGATTATAATTATATCACGACCGCTATACTTATCTGTTGAATTTCCGCTTCCTGTGCTTAGCGCATTTTTACCGATCTCTGTATACAAAATATGGGTAAAGATATCTTTATCAAAAAAATGCTTTGTGTCGGGTATATAAACATTTCCCCTGCTATTTATAGAAACCACCGAAGGTTTGATATAAAACTTATCAGTAAAACTTCCATCATTATTTTTTTTATAAAACCTGATTGTATAAAATGTTTCATTCTTCACACTTTCGTAACCAATATATTTTAAAAAATATGGACCAGCAGGAAGCAGCGTATCCTTTGGTAAAAGCATGTTTTCAGCAACATCAAAACTATTTCCAATATCAACAGGCAAAATATTTTTTGATATTGTTTTGCTTTGTGAAAACGCCATAATGATCCCAAAAATAAAAAGTCCTAATCCTAAATGGCCTATTAATGAAGGATAATTTCTCGAATACCTGTAAAACCTCACGATCATATCAAGCGATGAAAATATTACAAGAAAAGCGACCCAGGCAAGCATCAAAATTCTAAAATCATTTACCCCTGAAAAAACAAATAATAAAACAGTAAGTACCAAACTTATAATAAGTGAAAGGAACATCTTTCGGATAAATACCGCGAAAAAGTTTTTCCCATACGACAAAAATTGGGTAATAGAAAGCGAGAGCAAAATAAAAATCGTGAATGGGATTTGCCATGCATTATAATACGCTTCTCTCTTTAGCGGAACAGAAATTCCTGTATCAAATATTTTATTTATCAAAGGTATTGATGTGGAAAAAATAATTTGAAAAGTTGAAAGAATCAAAATAAAACAACCAATAAAAATCCAAAACTCTTTTGAAAGAAATGTTTCATTTTCATTTTTAGGAAATTTATTATAATTAAAGAACAATAAAATAAACGACATCAAAAAGAATACAATGATATATATTGCAAAATGCCATGTCATTCCTGTTTCGCCAAATGCATGAGCCGAGGTACTCCCTAAAATACCACTGCGTGTAAGGAAGCTTGAATACAATACAAAAACATAAGAAAGGAAAGTAAGAATAAATGCAGGGAAAAGTGATTGTTTGTTAGCAATGGAGGCAATAACCAGATGCAATGAAATAACCATTGCAAGCCATGGAACCAATGATGAATTTTCAACAGGGTCCCACGACCAGAACCCACCAAATGTTAGGTCTTCATAAGCCCATGCTCCACCCATTAACAACCCAATACCTAAAGCCAGTATTCCAAACGACATCCAGGGAATTACCGGTCGTAACCAATCGGTGTAACGTATTTTCCATAATGCAGCAATAGCATATGAAAAAGGAACAAGTAAGGAAGCAAATCCTAAAAATAAAACCGGCGGATGAGCAGTCATCCAGAAATTTTGTAACAAAGGATTCAATCCATTACCTGCTGTAACACTGCTTACATATTCTGTATTATTTAATACGGGACCTAATATATCTTTATATGCGCTGCTTATAAGTATAAACGGGTTACTGCCTATTTTCATTCCGGCAATATTAATTCCCAGTATTGTTGCATTTAAAAAAAGTTGGGAAATAATAAATACAATCATAACCGGTCGTTCGAAATAACCGGCTCTGCGCATTAACAATACACCAATAAACCCCTGCCAAAACAACCACAATAAAAAACTGCCTTCCGGTCCTGCCCACAAACTTGAAATCAAATATCCCAATGACAGATCTGGTGAAGTATGTTCCCATACATATTTATATTCCATGTGATGAGCAATAAGCATATACCATAATAAGCCCATAGCAGAAATGACAGTAAATAAATGTATGCGAAACCAATGCCTTCCATAAAAACGCCAGCTACGAAAATTGATGAGCTGTTCGCGACAAGAAAAAAAATAACATACCAATGCAGCCAGCAACGAAATAAATGAAGCCACTATCAGTATTTGTCCGGTAAAACCTAAAGCTATATGCTCTCCAGCATTATTCATAAGGCTACAAACTTAATGAAAATTCATTAAATTTTAAGAATAAAGTATCCGGGAAGATTAATGGGTTGTGGTTTTTTTCTTTTACCCTAACCCCATCCCTTCTCCTTAATCCACCACTGCGGAGGGAAGGGCGTTGACTTCGCGTTGTACTGCTGATAAAAGTGAAGTAACTTTAAATTTTGCTTTAGTTTCCTCATTACGTTCGGAAAGACAAAAAACAAAATACTTTATGTTTTATTTGTCTTGTTGAGCGAAGCGAAGCAACTGTAAATCTTTTTTAAAAAGTTTAATTACTTTTGAAAAAAATAATATAAATGCGGAATATCCTAAAAAATAATTTATATGATATATTATTGGTAATTCTAATAATCATTTTCATTATTATAAAAATACCATATCTTTCACTTCCCTATTATTGGGATGAAGCATGGGTTTACGGTCCTGCCCTCCGCATAATGGAAGTAAATAAATTAAGTTTAATGCCCGATGCATTACCTGTTTATTATTCACGCGGACATCCGTTACTGTTTCATTTTTCGGGAGCATTATGGCTTCGTATTTTCGGAACATCGCTTTTAGCAAGTCATTTATTTGCTTTATTTATTTCTGTTTGTCTTATTATCTCGGTATATGTTTTTTGCAGTAAACTTTTTTCAAAACAGGCTGGAATTATTGCCGCTCTGATACTTTTTCTGCAACCTATATTTCTGGCACAATCGGTACTGGTTTTACCCGAAGTTATGCTTTCATTATTCTCGCTGCTCTCCATCTTTTTCTTCATAAAAGAAAAATGGTTTTGTTACATCATCTTTACAACATGCGCACTATTCACAAAAGAAACAGGAATTGTTGCACTGGCGACATCAGGAATATGGTTAATTACCGACACATTTATAATCAACAGAAAAAATATTCCTTTTAAAGTTTTTTTTAAACGTTCCGCAATAATTGCTATTCCATTAATAATTATTTCTGCATTTTTCATTTACCAGAAAAAAATAAATGGATGGTATTTTTTTCCTGAACATGTAAATTATCTGTTAAATGACAATCGCAGCTTTTTAAATAAATTAGAATCATACTCGGCTTACCAGTTTATTTATTGGGGACGAAATGTTCTATCTTCGCTGATAATCATTTCTCTTTTCTTTTATTTTTATTTTAAAAAACACACGTATAATAAAGCAAATAAGCCAATATCATTACTTGCTATTTTTATCATTTTATTTCTTATTACCATCTCATTAAATTTTTACAGCGACCGTTACACTATGTGTATGATGGCTCCATTTGCTATTATCACGGCTTTTCTATTGAACGAAGTTATAAAAAAGAAAATCTTTCTTTATATTACAATTGCTGCATTTTCGATAATTCAAATAACTATTCATATACCAAAGCGAACAAGCAGTGATCATAATCTGGGTTATGCTGATGCAGTAAAAACACATCAGCAAATGGTGAGTTATTGCATTGAAAATAATTTCAGGGATAAAAAAATATTTACTCATTTCCTTATGCTGAACAACCTGGAAAATCCATACTGTGGCTATCTCAGCAATGATCAAAAGTTTTCTGATGTGTCTTCAACACTTGACAGCAATACAGCAATCTGTATCTTTTCAAATATGGAAGGTAAAGAAGATTATGAAAAAATAAAAGCAGAAGGAAAATTCATTCTTAAAAAAAGATTTGAATCATGTAAAGCATGGTCGGAAATTTATGAAAAGTAAAAACAGAAAAACAAGTTATTTATTTTTTTCTTTTTTCTTCTCTTTCTCTTTTATTTTAGGATGTTTGCGCACATCTACCAATTGATAATCCTCGTAACGGTATATATTTAAAAAGGCATTTTGAATTCCATCCTTTTTATTTTCTCTAACAAACTTAAATCCTGTTTGCAAATAATTTTCAGAAGGTATTTTATCCAGGCATTTTCCGAAGTTTGTTCCGAACTGCATAAGTGCTTTCAGAAAATATGCAGTAACATCAAAACCTAAAAAAGCATATTTATCGGGTTCTGTTTTATATGCTTCCCTATATGCCTTTACAAATTGAATCACCTGTTCATCCTGGTAATCAATAAATGTAGAAGAGAACATATGAAGATACATTTGCATGAAATATTCTGTTTCAATCTGGTCGTAGTTTTTCCAACTTGGCAAACCAAAAACAATCATTTTATTATCATTGGCAACCGTACTCATGCCGCGTACATAATTGGTAAGGAAAACCTCCCCGCTTGATAATGTAACAACAACATTGGTATCATTAGCTTTAAAGTTCTTGGTAATCCCACTGATCCCTGATTTGGAGTATACCACTTCCCTGAATGAACTATCTTTTACCCCGGTTTTCTTTTCTTCAGCATGTATTGCATTTTTCAAAATAGCTACATATTCTTTTTCGCTATCCTTATTATTGTGCACAACAATAACAGGCATTCCCGGATATCGTCCAACGATATAAGATGCAAGTTGTTTAAGTTGCATTTTAACAGGAATATTTGCATTGATCAAATAGGGATTATTGTATAATAAACTGTCATTTGTTGAAACCGGGTCGACAACATATACTTTATTCTTCCTGGAAAAATCAGAAACAACTTTTAAACTTTTTTCAAAGAAAGGACCTATTATCAAATGTATTTTCTGGAATTCGGGTTTTTCAAGGAGTTTCTTAGTTGCTAATGAATCATTCTGCACATCATACACATATACCTTAACATTCAACCCCGATTTTTTTAATGAATCGATAGCCATAAGTGCGCCTTCATAAAACTGAACAAATGAAAACGATTTATAATCATCAACACTTTTTTCTTTAATATCAGGATCGTCAATATCTATCTCAGAAACATAATCGAGATAAAAAGGAATCATTAAAGCGATATTATAAGAGTTCAGCAATTTTGATTTATCACAATCCAGCTTATCATCATTATCTGTTTTTATTGTATCCTGTTTTTGTGTTTGTGCTGTTGTATTATGGTTTGCAGTATTGGTATTCGTAACAGCAGTATTGTTATCAGCAACAGTTGTAGCTTTAGTAGCTTTAGCAGTTTTACCGGATGGAATTTTTAGTACCTGATCAGGTACAATTTTTTCGCTTAAGCCCGGGTTGGCTTTTTTGATTTCATTAACCGTTACAGAATATTTTTTTGCAATACCATATAATGTTTCTCCTTGTTTAACAGTATGAGTAATATTTTCCTTTACAACCTTTACTGTATCCTTTGGTATTGTATCTACCCGAGTAGTTATTTGCTGAGCTGAATTTTGATTAACAGGGATTCTTAGTTTCTGGGTAGGTTTTATTTTCTTTTTTGCATATGGATTATCGGCAACAATTTGTTCAGAAGTAACTCCATAAGCTTTCGCGATTTTCCACACCGACTCACCTTTTGCAACAGTATGTATGTAATAATCTTTCCCATTAATTTTCTCAATAACCGTAGATATTTTCACCTGGGCGAAAATAGTCGTATTCAGCAGTAATCCAAAAACAATAAAAAGATAACGGAGTTTCATTTCAAAAATATTTTATCAATATTTCAAGAATGGCAAAGATAATAAAAACATATTCTTCAAATAACTTATAGAATGAAAACTTGAATGATGAATATATTAAACTCGTATATAGGTTATACTCATTCATATCAGGTTTGCAAAGGCAAAACTGTTTAGAACGAGTTATACCGTACAGAAAACAAAAAATATTTTTGCAAAACTCTTTTCTGTCGGTATAACATTATTCCTCTATATTATTCCCATTCAATAGTAGCAGGTGGTTTTGAGCTGATATCATACACAACCCTGTTAATACCTTTAACTTTATTACTAATCTTATTCGATACTTCAGCAAGAAAATCATATGGTAAATGTACCCAATCGGCAGTCATACCATCGGTTGAAGTTACAGCCCTTAAAGCAAGTACATATTCATAAGTGCGCTCGTCACCCATCACTCCTACCGAACGTACCGGCAGCAATATCGCAGCCGCCTGCCATACTTTATCATATAATTTATGTTCATGCAATGCATTAATATAAATATCATCAGCATCCTGCAGTATTCTTATTTTATCTTCAGTTATTTCACCGAGAATACGTATTCCCAAACCAGGTCCCGGGAATGGATGTCTTTTAAGAATGGTATCACTAATTCCCAATGCCTTTCCTACTTTGCGGACTTCGTCTTTAAATAAAGTATTCAACGGCTCCACAACTTTTAATTTCATATAATCGGGCAAACCACCAACATTATGATGAGATTTGATGGTAGCTGAAGGTCCTTTAACAGAGCGCGATTCAATAACATCGGGATAAATGGTTCCCTGTGCCAGCCATTTTACATCTTTTACCTTATGTGATTGTTCGTCAAAAACATCAATGAATGTTTTTCCAATGGCTTTTCTTTTGCCTTCAGGATCAGAAACACCATGCAATGCTTTGTAAAAATATTCTTTTGCATCGACACCGGTAACGTTTAATCCTAAATCTTTGTAGGAATGCAAAACATTCTGAAATTCATTTTTCCGTAACAATCCGTTATCGACAAAAATGCAATAAAGATTTTTTCCAATTGCTTTATGTAACAATACTGCTGCAACAGTAGAATCAACGCCACCTGAAAGCCCGAGAATCACTTTATCATTTCCTAATTTATTTTTTAAATCTTTTACGGTAGCTTCGATAAATGAATCGGGTGTCCATGACTGTGAACATTTACAGATATCAACAATAAAGTTTTTCAATAAAGTCATACCTTCAGTAGTATGATATACTTCAGGATGAAATTGTATCCCGAATGTTTTTTCATTTTCAATTTGGAAACCGGCAACGCGTACATCTTTTGTTGCAGCAATTATTTTTGCACCAGCAGGTTGTTTGGCAATCGTGTCGCCATGCGACATCCACACCTGGCAGCCGACAGTCATATTTTTTACCAGCGAATTTGATAGATCTATTTCTGTAAGACTTGCTCTTCCATATTCGCGAATTTTTGAAGGAAGCACTTCTCCCCCGAAATTTTGCGAAAGCAATTGTGCCCCGTAACAAAGCCCGAGTAAAGGTAATTTCCCTTTTATTCCCGATAAATCAGGATGCGGTGAATTTTTATCCCTTACAGAAAAAGGACTGCCCGAAAGAATAACTCCTTTAATTTCATTATTTATTTCAGGTATTTTATTAAATGGATGTATTTCACAATACACGTTCAGTTCACGAACTCGGCGTGCTATAAGCTGAGTATACTGCGAACCGAAATCTAAGATCAAAATGGTTTCCTGCATGTGGCAAAATTAGAATTTTGATAATTAATGCAAACAAATAATAATGACAAATAATTAACAATGCTGTTCATAAAAAATTTTATCAGAAGATATCAAGAATAGTAATTTTCTTTCCGTTAAATTCAAATACATCATTTTTCATTTTCCCTGATAATACCTTGCAAAGAGGAACATTAACAGATATGGCATAAAATATATCTTTATTAAAATTAATTTTTCCTAAACCTATTGATATAAATAATTTTTGTTCTGAAGTGATCACAACAGAGCCAAAACCAACTTTATCATTCACATTATCTATTTCAATTTTTTCGAGGGCATGGTATTCACCCAATGCTTTAGCCAGCATTTGACCATACATATCCTTTCGGCGAAGAAGCTGCATTCTGTATGAATCATAGCGATCCTTTGGTTGCCCATATTCATTGGCACTTTGTTGTGCCTCGCTCATGGTGTTGCGAAGATTATCAAGAACCTTTTGCTGTTGTTTCTTACATTCATCCAACAACTGTACTTTTATTTTCAGCTTATCCATGCTCCATATCTTTAAACAGGGCAAATATACACAGACAAAATGATAAAAAATAAAATCTTAAATCGTGTTACATTAAAGTATTATTCATAATTAAAAATAATTGGAGTTTCCTCAAAAATTTCAAACAGGGAACAAAGAAAGCTGAAAATCGTC